>LBIU01000621.1 GCA_000987445.1 Candidatus Accumulibacter adiacens
TGCAGGAGCTTGGCGAACACGGTGGGCTGGTCACCTGCGAATACGAGCTGCCGATGATCGACGGCGTGCGCCGCTACGAGGCTCGGTTGACCGGCTTGCCGGATAGCACGCGCGTCATCGCCGTGGTGCGCGACATCAGCGAGCGTGTCGCAGCGGCAGCCCTGCTGGAGAAGCAGTGGAAGATGCTTTCCGACTCGCAGCGGATGGCCCACATCGGCAGCTGGGAGTTGGACCTGCCCAGCGGGCCGCTCGTCTGGTCGGAGGAGGCTTACCGCATCTATGGCGTATCGCCAGAGTCCTTCACGCCGAGCCCCGAGGCGTTCATGAGGCTGATCCATCCCGATGACCTGCCTGCCGTCGAGCAGGTGCATGCGGAAATGATCGCGGGCCAGAAACCGCGCGATCTCGAATTCCGCATCGTCAGGCCCGACGGCACGCCGCGCACGCTCCTCGGACGCGGCGCTTTGCTGGCTGATGGCGATGGCCGGACGATTCGCTGCGCCGGGACGATTCAGGACGTTACCGAGCGAACATTGGCCGAGAACGCCTTGCGCGAGCAGGAGGCATTCTTCCGCTTGTTGGCGGAGAACATGGGCGACATGGTGGCGGTGCTCGACTTGCAGGGTGGCCACCTCTACGACAGCCCGGCCTATCGCGCGCTCTTCGGCGAGAGGGCAGCGCTGCCCGGCGCAGAACCGTTCGCCAACATCCATCCCGACGATCGCGAACGCGTGCGCCAGGCCTTCCAGACGACCATCGCGACCGGCCGGGGTCAGCGCGGGACCTTTCGCGTCGTGCTGCCGGACGGCAGCGTCCACGACATCGAGTCGCAAGGCGGCGTCATTCGCAACGCCGAGGGACGGGTCGACCGGGTGGTGGTGGTCTCGCGTGATGTCAGCGAGCGCATACGCATGGAGGACGAAATCCGCCAGCTGAACAGCGACCTCGAGGAGCGGGTACGCCAGCGCACAGCCGAACTGGACGCTGCCAACAAGGAGTTGCAGACTTTCACCTACTCGGTCTCGCACGATCTCAAGGCGCCGTTGCGCGGCATCGATGGCTACAGTCGCCTGCTGCTGGAGGATCACCGGGAGCAGCTGGACGAAGAGGGCCGCCTGTTTGTCGACAAGGTGCGCCATGGCGTCGCCCATATGGGTCGCCTGATCGAGGATCTGCTCGCCTATTCCCGGCTTGAAAGGCGTCACCTGCACGGACAGACGCTCGATCTGTCGCAGCAGCTGGACAGGGTTCTGCACCGCCGCCAGGCCGAGATCCTGGCGCAGGGAATGGTCGTCGAGGTGAGTTTGCACGGACTGAGCGCCCGTGCCGATCCTGAGGGGCTGGACATGGTTCTGCGCAATCTGCTCGACAACGCGCTCAAGTTCTCGCGCGACAGCCAGCCGCCGATGTTGGCGATCAGCGGCAGCCAAACCGACCGATCGGTGACCCTGGCGATCAGCGACAACGGCATCGGTTTCGACATGCGTTTTCACGAGCGCATTTTCGAGATCTTCCAACGCCTGCAGCGCGCCGAGGACTACCCCGGCACGGGTGTTGGCCTGGCCATTGTGCACAAGGCCGTACAGCGTATGGGCGGGCGGATCTGGGCCAAGAGCCAGCTCGGCCACGGTGCCACCTTCTATCTGGAGCTGCCGCGATGAGCGCCGGTCGCTACTGGGCAGCGCTTGGCGCGGCGGCGCTGCTGCTGGCGGTTTTCCTTGCACCCGCCCTCGCCGAGCAAAGAACCGTGCGCGTTGGTGTGGGCAGCAATCCGCCGATCGCCTTCACTGATGCATCGGGAAAGGCGCGGGGTCTCGCCGTCGACATCTTGAACGACGTCGCGGAGAAAGAGGGCTGGCGGCTGGAGTTTGTGCACGACGAGTGGCCAGCGATCTTCACCATGCTCGAGCGCGGCGAGATCGACCTGCTGACCGGCATCGCCCATACGCCTGAACGCGCCAAACGATTCCGGTTTACCGAACACATGGTGCTCAGCAACTGGGGTGTCGTCTACGCCCAGCCAGAGAGCGGCATTCGCTCGCTTGTCCAACTCCAGGACAGGCGCATCGCGCTGGTCCCCACGGCGACGCACAGTGAGGAGCTCAGCGAGCTGCTTGAAGAGTTTGGCGTGACTGTCGTTCCAGTGCCTGCCGACAACTATGAACAGGTGCTGGCCATGGTTGCGGCCGGCGATGCGGATGCCGGTGTGGTCAGCCGTGCTTTCGGCACGCTGCATTCGGCGCGCTACCAGGTCGAGTCCTCCGGCATCGTGTTCAACCCGATCTCGGTCCGCTATGCCTCGCCGGCGGATGCCGATCCGGTGATCGTTGCCGCGATCGACCGCCACCTCGGAGCGCAGCTCGGGCAGCGTGACTCGGCCTATTACCGGTCGCTCGACCACTGGTTGGGCGGCACGGCCAAGGCCAAGTGGCCAGAGTGGGTGCCCTGGGCCCTGAGCGGCGCTGCAGCCGCGCTGGCCGCGGCGTTGTTCTTCGTGTTCTTGCTGCGTCGGCAGGTGGCGCGGCATACCCTGGCTCTGCGGGAGAGCGAGGATTCGCTGCGCGCAACCTTTGCTCAAGCGGCGGTCGGCATTGCGCAGGTCGCCCCGGACGGCTCCTGGCTGGAGGTCAATCAGCGCCTCTGTGACATCGTCGGATACAGCCGTGAGGAGATGCTGCAACTGAGTTTTCAGGTGATCACGCATCCCGACGACCTGGCTGCCGATCTCGAACTGTTGAATCAGCTCTTGGCAGGGAGCCGGGATAGCTACGATCTTGAAAAGCGTTACCTGCACAAGTCCGGCGCGGTGGTGTGGATAAACCTGACGGTGGCCCTCGTGCGCCAGGACGACGGCAGGCCGAAATACTTCATATCGGTGATCGAGGACATCAGCCGACGCAAACTTGCCGAAGCGGCGCTGCGCGAGAGTGAAGCGCGCCTGCGCCTGTTCATCGAGCACGCCCCGGCCGCGCTGGGAATGTTCGATCGTCAGATGCGCTATCTGGCCGTCAGCCGGCGCTGGTTGAGCGACTACGGACTGGAGAGCGCCGAGATCCTTGGCCGCTCGCACTATGAAGTATTTCCCGAGATCGTCGACGCCTGGAAGGCCGTCCATCGCCGGGCACTGGCCGGCGAAGTCGTGCGCGCCGACGAGGACCGTTTCGAGCGCCTCGACGGCAGTGTGCAATGGCTGCGCTGGGAGGTGCGGCCCTGGTACAGCAGCGAGGAAATCGGCGTCGTTGGCGGCATCGTCGTCTTTTCCGAAGACATCAGCGAACGCAAACTGGCCGAGGCCCAGGCCCGACAGGGTGAGCGGGTGCTCGATTCCGTCTTTCAGGCCCTGCCGGATCTGTTCTTCCTGATGGACGCCGATGGCAGCGTCCGTGATTACCGCGCCCGCAAGAGCGCCGATCTCTACCTGCCGCCCGAGGCTTTTCTCGGCAAGCGCATGCAGGACGTCCTGCCCGGCGAGGTGGGCGAAATACTCGTCCGCGCCATGGCGGAAGTCGGCGAGCACGGCGGGCTGGTCACCTGCGAATACGACCTGGCGGTACCCGCCGGGGTGCGCCGTTTCGAGGCCCGCCTTACGCGCTTGCCCGAAGCCGGGCCGTTCATCGCCGTGGTTCGCGACATCAGCGACGAGCATCAGGCGCGCCTGTCGCTGGCGGCCAGCGAGGCGCGCTATCGCACGTTGTTCGAATATGCGCCGGACGGCATCCTCGTTGCCGATCATCAGGGTTTCTACCTCGATGGCAATGCGGCGATCTGTCGGATGCTTGGCTATGCGCGGGCGGAATTGATCGGCCTGCACGCCTCCAACGTCGTTGCCGCGAGCGAGTGCTCGTACATCCAGCCGGCGCTGGACGCCATCGAGGCGAAGGCGGATTACCAACGTGAGTGGCAGTTCCGGCGCAAGGATGGTTCGAGCTTCGTGGCCGACGTGATAGCGACCAGGATGCCCGACGGCGGCCCGCTCGCGGTGATCCGCGACATCACCGAGCGCAGGCGCATGGAAGACGAGATCCGGCAACTGAACGTCGATCTCGAGGCGCGCGTGCGCCAGCGTACCGATCAACTGGATGCCGCCAACAAGGAGTTGCAGACTTTCACCTATTCCGTCTCGCACGATCTGAAGGCGCCGCTGCGCGGCATCGATGGTTACAGCCGCCTGTTGCTCGATGCCTACCACGATCAGTTGGGCCAAGAGGGGCAGTTGTTTATCGACAATGTGCGCGCCGGGGTCGCACACATGAGCCGTCTGATCGACGATCTGCTGGCCTATTCGCGCCTCGATCGGAGCAGTCTGCAAAGCCAGGTCCTGGACTTGTCAGCACAGCTGAACGCCTGCCTGGCGAGCTATGCCGCAGAGGTTGCCGCCTGTGGCATGGTTGTCGAAGTGGCCGTGTTGCCAGGTCTGCGCATCCACGCCGACCCGGATGGCCTGAAGATGGTGCTGCGCAATCTGCTCGACAACGCGCTCAAGTTCAGCCGCAAGAGTCAGCCCCCGACCCTGGCGATCAGCGCGACCCAGACCGACGAATCGGTGATTCTGGCGTTCAAGGACAACGGTATCGGCTTCGACATGCGTTTTCACGCGCGCATCTTCGAGATCTTTCAACGCCTGCAGCGTGCCGAGGAGTATCCCGGTACCGGCGTCGGTCTGGCCATCGTACACAAGGCGATGCAGCGCATGGGCGGCCGGATCTGGGCCGAAAGCGCGCCCGGCCAGGGGGCCTGCTTCTACGTCAAGCTGCCACGCTGATTGCCCGCATGG
>LBIU01000065.1 GCA_000987445.1 Candidatus Accumulibacter adiacens
CGGCATCCGCCGCGCATCCTCGATCTTCCCGAGGTGCCGGCGAGCACTTAGCGAGTGCGCGACGTTTGGGTTCTCACTTTTTCCCGAACGGCTCCGAGCCATGCCAGCGCAGTGCCAGCAGGGTGATATCGTCGCTCTGCGGATGGCCGCCAACGAAGGCGCGCACGGCGCCCATCACCTGCTCGATGATGGTGTGCGCGGCGCAGGCATGCGGGATCGCGGTCAGCGTTTCACCCAGGCGCTCTTCCTTGAACAAGGCATGCTCGGCATTCATCGCTTCGGTGACCCCATCGGTATAGATCACCAGTGCTTCGCCAGGCTGCAGGCGAATGATCTCGTTGCGGTAAACGGTATCGGCGACGAAGCCCAGCACCAGGCCACCGTTTTTCTTTTCGAGCATTTCTGCGCGGCCATCAGTGCGCAGGGCGAAGGGCAGTTCGTGGCCGCCGTCGCTGCAACTGATATCCCCGTTTTCCAGGTCGAGAATGCCGGCGAAGACGGTGACGAACATGCCTTCCGGATTGTTTTCGCAGAGGCTGCGGTTGACCCGCTCCATGATCGCGGCGACCGAGCTCGAGTCGCGTTTGGCTTCGACGGTGAACAGGGTCTTGCTCATGGCCATGAACAGTGCCGCCGGCACCCCTTTGTCGGAGACGTCGCCGATCAGGAAAAACAGGCGGCGCTCGTCGAGCAGGAAGAAGTCGAAGAGGTCGCCACCGACGGCCTTGGCGGGCTCGAGCACGGCATGCAGATCGAAGCGGGCGTCCGGCGGCAAGCCAAAAGTGCGTGGCAACATGCCCATCTGGATATCGCGGGCGGCGGACATCTCGCCCTCGATCCGTTCCTTGGCGGCCGTCGTTGCCTTGAGATCGGCGATATAGGCTTTCAGCGTGGTGACCATCGAATACAGCGCATTGCCGAGATAGCCGACCTCGTCCCTGCGGTTTTCCGAGATCTTGAGCAGTTCGGCGTGCATTTCGTGGTCGGGGTCGAAGTTCTGCTCGACCAGGCGGCGGGTCTGCAGCGTCAGGCATGACAGTGGTCGCACGATGCGGTTGAGGAACGGCAAAGCCATGGCCATGGCCAGCAACAGCAGGACCGCAGTCACGCCGCCACCGACGGTCAGCAGGGCATGCATTTCCGCCTCCATGTTGACCGGCAGACGCATTAGCGCAGCGCCGTTCGGCAAACCGTCGGCACCGAAAATGGGTGCCGCCACGTAGAGCAGCGCGTGCTGGAAGAGAGCGTTGTGGAAAGTGCTTTTCTCAAGGTATGAAGCGGGTGCGCTGGTGCGAATCACGGTTTCTACGAAAGCGCGCTCGGCATCGCTCAGGCTGTTGTTGCCGTCGTTGCCAGCAACCGAGCTGACTGCCAGAGGCTCGAGACGGTCATTGAAAATCCAGATGGTGTCGATCAGTGCCGCCGACAGTACGGTGTCCACCATCCGCTTGAGGCCGATACTGCGGATAATCTCGTTGGCACGGCTCGGCAGACGGCCGATCAGCGCCATGCCCTTGCGATCGGGCGTCGCCACTGCGCCGTAGTACAGTTGTTGCTGGTCGAGAGGGCGGTGCTGAAGATCGGTCGAAACGCTGAACAGCAGCCCGTCCAGCAGGGGCCTGAAGGCTGGCTGCAGCGTCAGCCCGGAGTCGGCGGCGATGTTCGAGTCGATATGGTCGAGTGACCAGAAGAGCGGCTTGCCGTGGGTGTCGGTGACCCAGATTTCCGGAATGGCGTTGCGTGCGGCGATCGTTCGCAAGGCGTAGTTGATGTCCTGCGCAGGCGTCCCTTCCTTGCGAGCGAGCTGAGTGAACTGGGCAACGATATCGGCCTGCGTGCGCACATTTCCGTCGATGATCTTGTCGATGGCCACCGGCACCAGTTGGATGAAAGTGACCGACTGGGCGAGCGTCTGGGCAATGACCGTTCCGTCGCGCTTGGTTCGTTCGAGAACCGAATGCCATGACACATAGGCAAACACCCCGGCCGCGCTCGGCAGGCCGATGGCGATGATTGTCGTGACCAGCAGGAAGAGTCGGCGGCGCAAAGTCATGACGACGCCCCTACTTCAGCCAGATGACGGACGCGGACAGCCGCTGTGCGATGGTAGAGTCCAGAGGGAAATAGATCACGCCGCGTGGTCCGAACCATTTTTCGTAGATATCGAAATAACCACCGCGGTACTGGTCGACGCCGTCGAGGAGGTCGGCAAAGACGTGGTTGACGAAGGTACGCCATTCCGAGTCGTTCTGCGGCAGGCTACAGGCCATGGACTCATAGGACAGCTCCGCCGTACGTGGCAACAGCACGACCTTGCTCTTCAGCGGACTGTCTTCAACCATGGCGCGCAGCACGATGCCGATGTTGGACAGTCCGTCGAGATCGCCACGCGCGAACAGATCGAAACCGGTGGCCATGTCGGGGACTTCCACGATCACCGCAGTGGGCACGTGCTGTTTGAGAATCTGAGCGGTTGTCGTGCCGGCGGCGACGCCGATGCGTCGACCGTGCAGGTCGGCGAAGCCCAGTGCCGTGGTGCGCAGGAGCATGATGCGCGTGCCGTTGCCGAAGAAAGGGATCGAGAAATCAACCCTTTC
>LBIU01000622.1 GCA_000987445.1 Candidatus Accumulibacter adiacens
CCAGTGCGATCAACCGATCGCCGTCGAACGCCGTACGCGTGGTCTGGAAAGCGCCACCGTGGAACGACCAGCCCGGCAGGTCGCCGGTGAGGTTGGTCAGCAGGCCGCCCAGCGAGTACTGCAACAACCAGCTACGATTGAAGGAGCCTTCCTCGAAATCGCCGTTGAACACGGAGGGTATGGCCAGTCCGGACGGATTGATCGTCTCGCTGTTGTCGAAGCTGACCGGGATGCGGGTCGCGCTCGAGGCGCCGGCATAGGGCACGCCGCCCTGGGGCGCGAACGCCCAGCCAGTACCGATGCCTTCCCATGGACCGAGGCCGAGAGCAAACGACTGCGCGTTGTACCAGGGAATGCTGACCCCCTGGAATTCGACCTCATCCTTGTCGGCAAGACGGCGGAAGACGGGTTCGCCGCCCTTGGAAAACTCGCTCACCGACAGGTCGGTGGTCGCTCCATACCAGCGCCAGACGCGGCTGTGCGGACCACCCGGCCTGAGCGAGCCGTTGCCAAGTGCGGTCAGCGTTGCCAGCCCGTCGTCGGTGGTGAAGCCGGCGCGGCCGTTGAAGTTGATGCTGACGTCGAAATTCGGCACGAAGCGACCGTTCGGTGTCGACACCAGGCCGCTGCCCACCGGCAGCGCCGTCGGGCTGGCGAGAATCTGGTAGTAGTGCTCGGCGAAATCGATGTTGCTCCAGCGCTGCACGTCGGGATCGAGAAAATCGCCGGTCGGAATGATGGCATTGGTCGGCAAGCCTCCCCACACCTGCAGCAGCGAACCGACCGCGGACGCCCCCAGGGCGCTGGCACCGGCGCCGGCTAGCTGGATGTACTCGGCCACCGGAATGTCGAGCGAAGGCTGATTGAAGTCATGGACGTCCAGCGAGGTCATCGACAGCCGCACGTCCGGTTCGTAGTTGCCGAAACGCTGGGCGATCTCGCTATTCACCACCGTGCCACGGCTGTGACCGATGAGGTGGATCGGCGACTTGAACAGCTTGTTGTCACCGACGTTGAAGTTGAGCCTGGCCAGCGACGAAAAGATCGTGTCGGCGGCCGCTTCGCTGAAGCCGTTGGTCGGGAAGTCGGA
>LBIU01000623.1 GCA_000987445.1 Candidatus Accumulibacter adiacens
AACAAGGCCGCTTTCATCGTCGCGAGAAAACGCGCATGAGCCGCCCTTGGCGTGAAGGTCGCGCAAGCGACTTTCACGCTAAAGGAGCGCTACCTTTGTGCCGTTACAGAAAAACAGGCCTCTCGGCCATCATCGAAGCACCGCCCGGAGACATGAACATGCTCGCATTCCTGCGCCATCTGAAACTGACCACCCGGCTGTACGCGTTGATGATCGGCATGCTGCTCGGACTGCTGGCCCTGGGCGCGCTCTCGGTGTTCGAGCTGCGCCAGCAGGTACTGCAGGAAAAGCGGCTGGCCATCCGCGCCGTCGTCAGTTCGGCGATGGGCGTGATAGAAGCGCAGTACGACCTGCAGCAGGCCGGCAGGCTGACGCAGGACGAAGCGCAGCGTCTGGCCAAGGACGCTCTGCGCAAGAGTCGCTTCAACGGCGACGACTACCTGTTCATCTACGATCTGAGCGGTACGACGATGATGCACGGCGTCAGGCCCGAGCGCGAAGGCAAGAACACGCTCGACGCCAGGGATCCCAACGGCAAGGAGTACATCAAGGAGTGGATCGCCCTGCTCAAGGCGAACGGCGAGGCACCCATGGATTACAAGTTCGCCAAGCCCGATTCCGACAAACCGATCGCCAAGATTGCCTACGCCAAGGTCTTCGCGCCCTGGGGCTGGTGGGTGGCCACCGGCGTGTACATCGAGGATGTGGACGCCGCTTTCTGGGCCAGCGCCAGCCGGAGCATTGCCTTCGTGGCAGTGGTCAGCCTGCTGCTCGGCATTTTTGGCTGGACCATCAACCGCAGCGTACAGCAGCAGATCGGCGGCGAACCGGCGCTGGCCGCCGGCCAGGTCGAACGTATCGCCGAGGGCGATCTGACGCAAGGCATCCGTTCCCGGAGCGAGCAGCCGGGCAACCTGCTGGGCGCGCTGGCGGGCATGCAAAGGCGACTCAACGACGTGGTGCGCGAGATCAACGACGGCACCCGCATGCTGGCCCGGGAATCCGGCGAATTGTCCGTGGCCGCCAGCGAAATCAGCGTCGCGGCACGCAAGCAGGCCGAATCCAGCGCCGCCACCGCCG
>LBIU01000624.1 GCA_000987445.1 Candidatus Accumulibacter adiacens
AAGCAGGGCGATCGCCTGCTCACCGGCAACGGCCTGGTGATCGAAGTCGAGGCGGCTCCGGAAGTGCTGCTCGAAGTGCGTACCGGCGATACGCTGCTGCTCGGCCGCGCCGCCTACCACCTCGGCAATCGGCACGTGCCGGTGCAGCTCGGCAAGCGCTTTCTGCGCTTCCAGCCCGACCATGTGCTGGCCGAAATGCTGGTCGGCCTGGGGTGTACGGTCGACGAGGTCGAGGCGCCGTTCGATCCCGAAGGCGGCGCCTATGGTGCACCCGGTGCGCACGCGCATGGCCATCCGCGTGCGCACGGCTATCGTCCGCTGCCGGGCGCCGATGTCGCCGAACCCCACCATCCCGGGCACGGCCCGCACCGCTCGCCGGCCAGAATCCACGAGTTCAAGTGACAACCTGTACGACTGCTTCCTTGAAACCGTGAACCCTTGAATCCGTCACTGCCTCGTCTGCTGCAACTGGCCAGTCCGGCGCTGCCGGTCGGCGCCTACACCTATTCGCAAGGCCTCGAGTGGGCAGTCGAAAGCGGCCGGGTGCACGACCAGGCGAGTGCGCTGGCCTGGATCGCCGCTCTGCTCGAAGAGGGGGTCGGCTGCTGCGAAGCGCCGCTCACCGCCCAACTGCAGCGGGCCTGGGCAGCTTCTGAACATAGCGAGGTCGAGCGCCTCAACGCCGACTTCCTGGCCAGCCGCGAGTCGTCCGAGCTGCGCGCCGAGACCCTGCAGATGGGCTATTCCTTGCGCCGCTTGCTGCATGAGCTGCAGGACTTCGCGGTGCCGGCGGCTTTCGACGCGCTTCCGGAGCTGTCATTTCCGGTCGGCTGGGCGCTGGCAGCCGACGTCTGGAAAATCCCGGTGGCCGATTCGCTGACCGCGTATCTGTGGTCATGGTGCGAAAACCAGGCCATGGCGGCCCTCAAGGCAGTACCGCTCGGGCAGGCCGCCGGGCAGCGAATCCTGTTGGCCCTCGGTCGTCGCCTGCCAGATGTCGTCGAGCAGGCGCTGACACTTCCCGAAGAACGCTGGAGCAACTTCGCTCCCGGCCTGGCGCTGGCCTGCAGCGGCCACGAAACGCAATACACGAGACTCTTCCGATCATGAAAGAAGGTGACCCCAAGATGACCCCACGTCCTGCCCTGCGCATCGGTATCGGAGGCCCGGTCGGTTCCGGCAAGACCGCACTCACGCTGGCCCTGTGCCTGGCACTGCGCGACAGGTACAGCCTCGGCGTGGTGACCAACGACATCTACACCGCCGAAGACGCCAAGTTTCTCGTCCAGCACGCCGCGTTACCGCAGGCGCGCATTCTCGGCGTCGAAACCGGCGGGTGCCCGCACACCGCAATCCGCGAGGACGCGTCGATCAACCTCGAAGCAGTGGCCCGTCTGACCACCACCTTTCCCGACATCGAAATCGTCTTCGTCGAGTCCGGCGGCGACAATCTGGCGGCGACTTTCAGCCCCGAGCTCTCCGATTTGACGATCTACGTGATCGACGTCGCCGCTGGCGAAAAGATCCCGCGCAAGGGCGGCCCGGGGATTACCAAGTCCGACCTGCTGGTGATCAACAAGACCGATCTGGCGCCGCTGGTCGGTGCGTCGCTGGAAGTGATGGATTCCGACAGCCGGCGCATGCGCGGCGAGCGGCCGTTTTTCTTCAGCAACATGAAGAGTGGTGAGGGGCTGGCGGAGATCATCGCCTTCATAGAGGCGCGGGGCTTGTTGGGCGAAAGCTGAGGCAGGTCGAAACCGGGCTTGCGGTTCCGGGGCCTGGCATCGAGCGCCCATTGAGCCGCCGCGACGGCGGATTTCCCCGGGCGGACGGACTTGGCGCTTGACGCAGACCTTCGATCGGTGTTTCCTGTGGCCGTCGATTGTCAGCCGGGCTGGCGCCTGCCGGACGGCATACCCCTCGTTCAGCCGCTCGCCGCGTCAGCGCGGCGAGCTTCGACTGGAGCCAAGTCGCATGCGTAACGTCTTTCTCAGCTATGCCACCAAAGATCATTACTTCGCCGATCTCGCCGAGATCAAGCTGGCCGAAGCGGGCATCGTTCTCTGGCGCGATCGTAGTCAGTTGCGCGCGGGTGCCGACTGGCAGAGCGGCATTGAACGCGGCATCGCCGACTGTTTTGCGGTCCTGATCGCGCTTAGCGCCAACTCGGCCGAGTCTTCGTATGTGACCTATGAGTGGGCCTATGCGCTGGGCAACGGCAAGACGGTGATCCCGATGAAGCTCAGCGAGTGCGCCGTTCACCCGCGGCTGCAGACCATCCAGCACCTCGACTTTTCGGTGCCCGGGGCGCTGCCGTGGGAGTCGCTGGTGGCGCGTATCCGTGAGGTCGAAATCGGCGATGGCGGCGAGGAAGGTAATGACGGTGATGATGGCGATGGCGGCGACGAACCGGTGCGGGGCCCCGAAGCAGCCGCGGCGGCTGTGGATCCCGATGCGGCCCATGTCAAGGCCATCCTTGCCTACCTGAATCAGCGTGGCTACCAGATGGCCAGCTTCGAAAGGCTGCGCACGCGCCTGGAAACGAAGCTGTCCGACGAGCAGTTCACGCGGATCATCGACAACCATCGCAGCGTTTTCCGTCGCGCGACGCTGAAAGGCGGCAGGCCCGGCCTGGCGAAGCTGGTCCCCTGATTGCCTGCACTGCGGGTGCGATAAGGATGGGCGCTTGACAAGCGCTGCCTGCCCTTCCATTCTTGCCTGCGCCGTGACGCGTCAGCGGCCTGCTCGTCGCCGCGCAGAGGGGCGCGGCGGCCGCTACCCTGGCCGTGATGAGGACGCTCCCTGCACCATTCGCACGCTACGAGGACACGAATTGACACTGCCGCCACTGCTGCGCCGCTCCGCTGCCGCCCTGTTCGGCGCCGCTCTGGCATTCTCGGTTTTCGCCGAGACGAAGTGGGATATGCCCACGCCCTATCCGGTGAGCAACTTTCACACCGAAAACATCGCGCAGTTCGCCAGCGAAGTCGCTGCGGCGACGGGCGGACAGCTGAAGATCACGGTGCACGCCAACGGCGCGCTGTACCGGGCCAACGAAATCAAGCGCGCGGTGCAGGGCGGGCAGGCGCAGATCGGCGAGATCATCATTTCCGGTGCGGCCAACGAAGACCCGCTGTTCGCGCTCGACACGATTCCCTTCCTCGCCAGCAGCTATTTCGAAGCGCGCACCTTGTGGCAGGTGTCGCGTAGCAAGGTCGAGGAGCGGTTTGCCAGGCAGGGGCTGAAAGTGCTTTTCTCGGTGCCATGGCCGCCACAGGGTATTTACGCCAAGGTGGCGCTGAATTCGCTGGCCGATCTGAAAGGCGTGACGATTCGCTCGTACAGCCCGACTGTCGCGCGGATGATTGAATTGATGGGCGCGCAGCCGGTGACCGTGCAGGCCGCGGACCTCAGCCAGGCGCTGAGCACTGGCGTGGTTTCGGCGAACATCACCTCGGCTTCGACCGGCTACGACGCGCAGAGCTGGCAGCAGTTGAGCTACTACTTCGACGTCCAGGCCTGGCTTCCGAAGAACGTGGTGATCGTCAACCAGCAGCAGTTCGATCGCCTCGACAGCCCGAGCCGCGAGGCGCTGCTGGAGGCGGCGGCGGCGGCCGAGCGGCGCGGCTGGAAGACCTCCGAGGAAAGGACCCGCTGGTACGTCGAGCAGTTGAAGAAGAACCACATGAAGGTGTTGCCGGCGTCAGCGGACCTGCAGCAGGAGCTGTTCGGCATCGGCGAGCGAATGACCAGGGAATGGCTTGCGCAGGCCGGCGAGGATGGTCGGCTGGTCTACGACGCTTATCGCCAGGCGCTCAAGAAGTAGTTTCTGCGCCTGTGAACGCAGGTCGCGCGTGCTGCTGGGCTAGGCCACGGGCTGCGCGCCGCCCGTTGCGTACACTCACTCCGGTTTGCGGTAGATCGTGGGTTTGACCACCGACAGCTGCTCGGTGATGCCGTTCAGCGACTCGGAATGGCCAACGATGAAGTAGCCGCCGGGGAGCAGTCGCGGCAGGAGATTGGCCACCACTTTGCGCTTGGTCTCGGTATCGAAGTAGATCATCACGTTGCGCACGAAAATGACGTCAAAGCTGCCGATTGCGGGGCTGATCGCTTGCGTCAGATTGACCTGTGCGAAGCGCACCTGCTGGCGGATCCGGGGCGCAATCTGGAAAGTCCCGTCGTCGCCTCGCTCGCCGGGCAGGCAGTACTTGCGTCGACAGGCGTCCGGGATGCCTTCGTTGCGGTTGAGCGGGTAGCTGGCGGCGCGCGCCTTGGCCAGCACCTGGGTGCTGATATCCGACCCGAAAACCTCCCACATGTGGTTGGGCAGCGCTTCGGCGAGCAGCATGGCCAGGCTGTAGGCCTCTTCGCCGCTGGAACTGGCGGCGCTCCAGGCGCGAAAGCGCCGGCGCGGGTCGTGGCCGCCGAGCACTTCCTGGCGCAGGAAGTCGAAGTGTCGTGATTCGCGGAAAAAGTAAGTCTCGTTGGTGGTCAGCAGATCGACCATCGTCTGCTGCTCGTCCGGGTACTGGTTGCTGCTGAGCAGGCGATAGTAGTCGCCGAAACTGGCCAGGCGATGTTCCCGGAGACGGCGCTGCAAGCGGCCAACGAGAAGAATCTTCTTGCTATCCGCGAGATTGATGCCGGCGATCCGGTAGATCAGCCGCTGGAAAAGAGCGAATTCCTGGTCGGTGATCGGCGCCTGCTCCATCAATACCTCGCTAAGCTCGTGCCACGAGGCGGCTGGGTCGCCTGTCTCGCTGATTCGCTGATCCACTCGGGCGAGCGCTGCTGGCTGGCCTTGCGGGCGCCGTGTAGCCAAGGCGGCGGGTGCGGGCAGCACCCATCGCC
>LBIU01000625.1 GCA_000987445.1 Candidatus Accumulibacter adiacens
GATGATTCGTTTGATGCGACCGAATCCGAGTTCGCCGCGGAAGGCCGCACTCGCTGCCTGCTCTTCCAGGAATTCGAGGACACCACGCACGCCGATGTTGTCCGCGACCCCGCCATCGACAAGGTGGATGTAAGGGCGATCCTTGCTGTTCTGGAAGCTCTGCATTTCGCGATAGCGTTGTACCGCGCGCGCCGAAGGACGAGCCCTGGTGTCCGGATTGGCGACGTCGTCCGCCCACGCCGGATACTGGTAACCACAGCTGCCACCGTAGTTATTGAAAGTGACCGGCGAGAGCACCACCGGGACTGCCGACGAAGTGGCCGCCGCGCGCGACAGCCGTACCTTGTTCAGATCCGAGCACAGCAGGTCGAAATCGTTCTGGAAGAAGGCCAGGCGCGCTCCGCTGGAGAGGTCGGTGCCGGTGGCCAGGGCGACCGGTCCCGGCTTGTCGAGGAGATCACCGAAGGTCGCGCCTTCAAACAGGATCTCGTCGTAGTACTCGGCAGCCAGTTCCGAGCGCCCGGCGCTGCCGCCGACAAATTTCCACCAGTTGAAGGGATTGAAGCCGCGCGCAATCAGCACGCCCTGCACGTCGCGCTTGAGGAAGCGTTCTTCGTACTCAGCGAACAGTCGATCGCCGTACAGCGCGTACGATAGCGCCGTGAAACTGCCCCCGGAAACGCCGGTGATGACGTCGACTTCGTCGATCAGACGACGGCGCTGCCCGTCGACCACCACCTCGGTGCGACGGAGTTCCTCGAGCACCCCGTAAGAGAACGCGGCTGCTCGCGTACCGCCACCGGAAAACGATAGAACGAACAGGGTATCGAGCTGGTTGTTCTGGCGCTTCGGTATCAGCAAATGCGGTCGATAGCCGGCCCGCGGATCGACCTGGGTGATCGGCTCGTTGATCGGCCGGCTGGCACAGCCGGCGAGCAACGCGGCAGCGAGAAGGGAAACGAGAAGACGATCAGTACGCATGGCTCACCCATTCGCGTTCAGCCGCCGTCCGCGGCCATCGAAGGACATGAAAAAATCGCCTGGCAACGCGCGGAAGCGCCGCTGGCGCCAGGTCTGTTGCAAATCGCGGCCCGGCACGCATTGGCAGCAAACGCCAGGAGGCAAACAAGCGCAGGATCGTTCGCCTCAAGGTAAAGCGTTCGGCGACACGGCCGGCACCAAACCGGGGGGCGAGGAAGCATCGCCTTGACGCTGAACATCGCCCGTGCTGCCGATGAGCGCTGGCGCCGAGCGGACATGCAGATCGCGCTGCGGAAACGGGATCTCGATGCCGTGCTCAGCGAGCACGGCATCAATGGCCAAGTTCAGTTCGTGCGTGACGCGCAGCCGCTTGTCAAAGGAACCGACGAAGGCCCGCAACTCGAAGTTGAGCGAGCTGTCGCCGAAGCCCATGAAATACACCGACGGCGACGGATCCTGCAGCACGTCGGCGTTGCCCTGCACCGCCTCCAGCAGCACCCGCTGGACGAGCTTGATGTCGCTCCCGTAGGCCACGCCGACCTTGAGCAGCAGACGGGTGGTCTGGTTCGAGAGCGTCCAGTTCACGACGCTGCCGGTGATGAAGGCCTTGTTCGGGATGATGATTTCCTTGCCGTCGAAATCGAGTACCGCGGTGGCGCGTGCGCGAATGCGCGCGACGGTGCCGGTCACATCGCCAACGGTGACGATATCGCCGATGCGGATTGGGCGCTCGGCGAGAACGATCAGTCCGGACACGAAATTGGCGACGATCTCCTGCAGGCCAAAGCCCAGACCAACGCCCATGGCGGCGATCAGCCAGTGCACGTCGCCCCAGGCGATACCGAGGATGCTGAAGGCACTGACGATGCCGATGGCGGCGAGCACATAGCGGGTAATGACCTTGATCGCATAGGTCGCGTCGGCCTGCACCTCGAAACGCTGCAGCAGCACGATGTCGAGCAGCGCGCCGACATTGCGCACGGCAATCCCCGTGACCACGCCGACGACGATCGCCAGGCACAGGTTGCCGACGGTCAGCGGCAGCGTCGTGCTCTGGCCATCGACCGTGGCATGGTAGGTCCACAGGCTATAGTCGAAGATCACCGACAGCGCCGGCAGACCGCCCTTCCACACCGACCAGATGCCGGCCAGCAGCAACAGCGTGATGAACAGGTTGAGCAGCGATTTGGTCTGCTCGCTGATCGCGGCGATGTCCAGGCGGGTTGGCGGCGGTTCGGCAACCTCGCTCGCGGCCTCGCCAGCCTCCGCCGCCTCCTCACGCGCCCGTCGCATCGCCTCCAGCGCCTGGTGACGGCGCAGGCGTTGGCGCTCGACCTGAACCCACAGCGCGATCACACCGTAGAGGGCCACGGCGCCAAGCACCAGGAACAGTGACATCAAGGTGTGAGCAAAGAAGTAGCCGGCGGCGACGAAGTAGCCGGCGGCGCTGAGCGCTGCGATCGCCAGTGGCAGAGCCACTGCGGCACTGAACCACAGCGCGTAGAGGCGAACCGCCCAGCTGCGCGGCGCGCGTGCGGACAAGCGCTTGATCAAGGGGCTCTGCCGGCGTAGCAGGCGGTACAGGAAAACGGCGAAAACGAGCATCGCCACGGTAAAGCTCAATCGCCCAAGGCTCTCGCGGTTGGCGTAGGGCGCGTGATCCAGTCCGTTCAGTGCGACGATCAGCATCAAGGGTACGAAGACCATGGAAAACCGGTGCACGGACTGGCGTGTGAACCCAAGGAGCGACTCGTCCCAGCCGAAATGGCCGCCCGCGACGCCGCGCCGGTCGAGCAGCCAGGCAAAGGCCGACAGCGCCAGCAGCAGCTTGGCGGTCACCACCAGGGCGGCGGCCAGCGCCAGCGCGAAGGGCTGCGCGTCGGGAGCCGCCGCCAGCAGCTTCGCCGCCGTCGCCATCAGCAGCGGTCCGGGCAGCGCCAGCGCGATGGTGATCATCAGCGCAGTAAGCGTGTAGCCGACCCAGTAGCGCCCGGAGTTCGTCTCTCCCGGAGCGAGCACGACCAGCTGCGCTTGCAGGCGCTTGCGGGCGACAAACAGCGCCCCCGCCAGCAACATCGCCAGCGCCGGCCAGAACGGCCGCCACGCCAGTTCCTCAGCAACGGCGCCCACGGTGGCACGCCAGTTGGCAGCCGAAGTCATCCACGCCCATGACGGCGCGAGTTCGCCGAAGGTCTGCATGCTTGGGCGCGCAGGCACCCAGAACGACAGCCGGGTCAATTCCGCGCGCGCCGCCTGCGTTCGTCGCGCCAGTTCGAGAGCGGCGGCATCGCTCGCCTGCAGCGCCTGCAACAACTGGTCCTGCAACTCGTCAAGACGGGTCAGCAAGACCCGCTGCTCGGCGAGCAGCGGTCGCGCCGCCGCCTCGAAGCGGGGCCACTGGTCGTCGGCAAGCGGCGGCTCCGCCGTCCCGAAGCGAAACACCACCGCCGTTTCGATGTCTCCCAGTTCCTCGAGCGCATGTTCGGTGCGCAGGTTGGCATCACTCGCCGCCTCCAGCTGGGCTTGGCGCTGGTCGCGCCCGGCTTCGAAACCCTCGGCGCCGGGCAGTCCGCTCAACTGCTCGATGACCGTCTGCGCAAACACCTGGCCCAAGGCGGGCATCTGCGCGTGCCGCTCGATTCGCTGCAGGCGCTGATCGAGCTGCTTGCGGGTGCTGCTCAGCCACGAGAAATCGCTGCGCGCCTGATCGAGCGCCGTCGTCGTGGCTGCGATCTGGGCGGCCAGGCGGGCGTTTTCCGTACGGATACTGCCGGCCACGTCGGCCGGTGGCCCGAGTTCGGCGTGCGCCGGCAGGACCAGCAGCAGTGCCACGAAGACCCCGACGAGCGCAGCGACGACCCGGCAGCCCATCTTCGCCGTGCCGCAGCGACCCAGCGCCACCCGCCTCCGGCTCACGGTGCGCTGATCGCTACCGCAATATCACGGCTCACGCGCGCCAGCGCACGGCTATGCGCAGCAACCAGCGCCTCGAAATCGCCGCCGGCGGTCGGCTCGCGGATCAGCGATCGCCCGTTCTTCGAGCTGTCCCCCGCGACGCGGCGAACGGTCCACAAGGCCTCGATCAGCACCGCATCCCCCAGCGTCGACTCGAATCTCTGGATATCGATGCGCACCTGGTAGTCGGCCGTGGCTTGGCCGCTCTGCGACGATGGCCAGACGCGCCCGGTAGCCAGTTCCTGCGCCAGATTGGCGGCGATCACGCGCGTGATATCCTCGGGAAGCGGCGATGCCCAGCGGTTGAATTCGTCCAGGCGCACCTCGTTCGCCCCGGTATGCACGACGATCTGCGGACGATCGACCACCGTCGGCAGCACCACCGGACCGACCGCGACCGACGGGCCCGATGCGCTCCCTGCCGAAGGCGTTGGGCTGCTCAAGGCATAGAAACGCGCTGGCGGCGAAGAGCAGGCGGTGACGATTGCGACCAGCAACACAGGGGCGATGGCGATCAGGTGACGCATCAGATTCTCTCCTCAGTTCTTGCCGCGAAGCAGTGCTTCGGGATGTCGCTCGAGATAATCGGTCAACACGCGCAATGAGCGCGCAGCGCGGGCCACCTCGCGCATCGCGTCGCGCAACTCCTGCTGGCCCGGCGAATCCGGCGCCAGGAGCCCCTTGTCGGTATTCTTGATCAAACGGTCTGCGGAGGCCGTTGCACGGCGAATCTCCTCAAGCGCTTTCGTGAGGTCCGGCGTGACCTCCGAATCGAAGCGCTTGACGGCCTGGTCGGCATCCTTCAGCGTCGTGTTGAGCGTTGCCAGCACTTTCCTGGTGTCGGCACCGAGTTCTTCGTAGGGCAGCTTGTCGAGCTTGGCCAGGATACTGCCGATCTTCGCCTCGAAGTTCGGCAGCGTACTCGGGATCGCCGGCACCACCGACCTGCCCTCGCTGGTGTCGATCTTCGCCTTCGGCGCATTCGGATGAAAATCAAAAGAGACGTAGCGCTGGCCGGTGAGCAGGTTGCCGCTCTGAATCTGAGCACGCAGG
This sequence comes from Candidatus Accumulibacter adiacens, assembly GCA_000987445.1. Classification (GTDB taxonomy): domain Bacteria; phylum Pseudomonadota; class Gammaproteobacteria; order Burkholderiales; family Rhodocyclaceae; genus Accumulibacter; species Accumulibacter adiacens. Next base: position 4,990 of record LBIU01000625.1, read on the forward strand.
CCGAACTCCTCGACCATGCGCTCGAAGAAGGCCTCCCGCCTGGCGCTTACGCGCGCGAGCATCTCGCCGCGCACTTGCTGCGACTGGTGGATTTGCGCGATTAGGCGCTCGGGATAGACGACGAACTCGACGCGGCCGCGAAGACGTTCCGTCTTCGGGTCGATTTCGAGCCCGACACTGGTCACCTCGCCGCCCGGCAGACCGAGCAGAGTGACCGGCGCGCCGACGGAGAGCCCGCGCAGCGACTCATCGAAATGAAGAACGTAGCGCCTGGCCATCGGCTCGGGCTGCTTCATCGCCGTCACCTGATCGCCATGCAGGATGAACTCGCTGTCGGCGGTCGCCGGTTCCGCGACCGGCGAAAACGGAGGAGTCTCGAACGCCAGGCCGCCGGCAATCAGCGCGACCATCGACTGCGTTTGCACGTCCAGACCGTCAGCGCTGACCGAAAGATCGAAACCGCTGGCGTTCCAGAAACGCGTCCCGGAAGTGACGTACCGGTCGTAGGGCGCGTTGACGAAGATCCTGATCTCGACCGCCAGACCATCTTTCGCCAAGGCGTAGGCAACGACCTGACCCACCGGCAGGCGTCGATAGTAAACCGGTGAGCCGATACCCAGCGAGCCCAGGTTGTCGGCCTTGAGCACGAACTGCCGCCCAGGCTGATCGGTGATGATCGGCGGCACTTCCAGCCCGTTGAAGCTGTCCTTGCTGCTGGCCGACTTGCCAGCCTCGAAGCCGATATAGTTGCCCGACAGAAGCGTCCCCAGGCCGGAAACACCGCTCAGCGTGATGCGCGGCTCGACGACCCAGAATTTCGCGTCTTCGACCATCAGACCCGCCGCACTCTTGGCGATCTTGGCGGTCACCTTGACGCTGCTGTAATCGTCCGAAAGCTGCACTGCTGCCACCTGACCGATGTTGACGTCCTTGTATTTGACGACCGTCTTGCCGGCCTCGATGCCCTGCGCATTCCTGAAGACGATGGTCACGGTCGGGCCTTCGCTGAGCACGCGCTGCACCGCGATGCCGACGGCGACCACCGCCGCGAGGATCGGAATGACCCACACCGTGGACACCCGGGTCCGCTTTCTCGGCACAACCGTCGCTTGTGGAAGGTCGTCGCGTTCGCTGCCGTCAGCCATCCTGCTTCTCCATATTGTTCTTCACATCCCAGATCAGGCGCGGATCGAAGCTCTCGGCCGCAAGCATGGTCAGCACCACCACCGCTGCGAAGAACAGCACTCCGGCCCCCGGCAGCACCGACATGAGGGGCTGCAACTGCACCAGCGCGACGGTGAAGGTGGCGACGAAAACGTCGAGCATCGACCAACGGCCGATGAAGACGACGATCCTGAACAGACGCGCCCGCTCGTGGTGGCTCCCTGGCATGCCGCGCTGAACGCTGACCAGAAGGTAACCGAGCGCCAGCAACTTGCCAAGCGGCACCATGACGCTGGCGACGAGCACGATCAGCGCCAGCGGCCAGGATCCTGACGAATACAGGTAAACCACGCCGCCCATGATCGTTTCGGCATCGGAGGTGGCAAAGGTGTTGCTGACCATCACCGGCAGCAGGTTGGCCGGGATGTAGCAGATTGCCGCGGCGATGATCAGCGCCCAGGTACGCTGCAAGGACTGAACGCGGCGAACTTCGAGTGTCGCACCGCAGCGCGGGCAGTGGCCGGCATGCTCGGCGTTAACCGGCCGGGTGAGCAACTTGCAGGTTTCGCAGGAGACCAGCCCCGCCTGCGCCCCGGTGACGACGGCACCGCTCATCGACCGCGCTCCACGTAATTCCCGTCGGCAAACGCCGCTACTGCGAGGTCGTCGCCATGCTTCCATTCGACCCTTTTCCAGACTTCGCGGGCGTCGAAAGTGACCGAGATCGCCGGCAACAGAAGCGCCAGCAGGCCCATCGCAAACAGGCCGACGCCGGGGTCTACGGTGGCCAGTTGGGCGATCTTGATCAGCGCCACGAGAATGCCCAGCAACATCACGTCGTACATCGCCCACGGTTGCATGTGCAGGCCCCAGCGCAGCAACTCGCCGCTCCAGTGCGGCAGTGGTGGTCGCCTGGCAGCAAGCAGCACGGCCAGCATCAGGAGCAGGTAGAGCGCGGGAGCGATCACCGCGCAGAAAACGACGATCATGGCGGTGATGCGTTCACCGTCCAGCCACATCTGGCGCGCACCGCCGAGGATCGTCGTGCTCGCGTAGCGCCCGACCGCCGCAAGATCCATCAGCGGCATGGCGTTGGCGACGACGAAGACGATCAGCGCGGTGAGCGTGAGTACCAGCGGCAGCTCGAGCGGATCACGCGGCCTCGCCGCCAGCAGGAAGCCACAACGCGCGCAGCGTGCCCGGCCACCCACGGGAAGGGGCGGAATGCGCTGCAGCAGATCGCACTCCTGGCAGGCCATCAGCGGCTGCGGAGACCTGGCCGCGTCACTCACCGGCCCCTCCCACTGGAACAAGCGTCATCCGACATCGGGCGCAACGCAGGCACGCTTCACCCTAGAACTTCCAGTTGTAGTAGGCCGCAACGAAGATGGTCCCGATGTTCTTGTACGAGCCGACGAGATCACCGCGTCCGCCTACCGCCACCGGCAGTGTGCTCCGCAGGTCGGTGTCGAGCGTCCCGCCGTAGAGGTACTCCCCGGCAATGCCCCAGGAGGCCGTCTTGCTCAACTTCTGCTCGCCACCCACGCCGAAGCGCCAGGCCGAACCGACGGGCAGCAGGGGCGAGACATCGCCCGATTGCAGGCTCGAGTCATAGGCCACACCAAAATTGAGCAGCCAGGGTTCGCTGATGCGGTACTGCGCGCCGGCAGCGAGGTGCCAGGTGTCCTTGAACTCCAGGTCGGTCGTCAGGCTGCTATCCGTCGACGCGTTGTCGACGCCGATCTGGACCTGGCCGAACTTGGACCACTGCTGCCAGCCGACGCTACCGAGCACGGCCCAGCGATCATTCACCTGCGTAAAGAGACTGCCCATGACCTGCTGCGGTACCTTGATACCGACCTTGAGATCCGAATTCAGCGCGCCACGATTGCCGAGAACCGTCGCCAGCCCCGGCGCGAGATTCGAGAACTTCGCCGAGGCCTTGAAATCGAGATCGACCTGCGAATTCCAGGTCAGCCCCAGGCGGGTACCCGGATCGAGTTCGTAGAGCATGCCGAGGTTGAGACCCCAGCCCCAGGTGTTGTCCTCGAGCTTGAGGCGCCCGTCGCCAACGCGCGGCGCAAAGTTGTTGATCGCCACCTGATTGGTGTACTTCCCGTACATGGCGTTCACGCTCGCGCCCAGCGACAGTTTGTCGTTCACCTTGTAGGCAATCGACGGCAGAAAGGAGAGCCCAATCAGTGTGGTGTTCTGAACGTAATAACGTCCCACCCAGTCGTTGTCATACTTCAAGGGCATGCCAAAGTTGCCGGTCAGCGCGAAGCCGAGCTTGAGATCGGGCGACACGCTGTAGCTCAGGAAGCCGCCACCGCCGACGAACCAGCCGTCCGATCCAAGCACGTAGCCGGCCTCGTCGCCACCCAGCCCCGGCGACGTGCCGCTGCCCGCCGAGAAGCGCGTGTTGCTCCACAGCGCCTGCCCCGCCGCCAGGAATTGCGTCCCCTCCAGCCGGGTCATCCCGGCCGGGTTGCTGAGTACGGTCGACGCGTCCTGCGCGCGCGCGCCGTAGCCCGCCGAGGCCAGGCCAACATCGGCAGTCCCGACCTCATAGAGCGTCAGGCCACCCGCAGCCACCTGCCCGGCAACCAGTGTGCCGGCGCACAAGGCCAGCTTTGCCGCCATGCGACCACCCTTACCCATCGCCACTCGCCAAGTCATCATGTCCCCCTTCCCGATAGAATTGCCGCCAATGTTCTCACCACCGCGCTGACCCGTCGCAGCCTCGCATTCGCCGCCCCCGGTTGTCGAAGACGGCGGCAAACAGCGGCGGCCGCACTGCACAAGCCCCCCGCGACGGCCGTGCCTAGCGCCAGCCCACACCCCGACGACCGACACCGACACCGTGGAAGCCAACGCCGACACCGCCGCCCGGACCAATCCAGTCGATAAACAGGGAGGTCACGCCGCCGGTCGTCGGCACTCTGCCTTCGACAAGCTTGTAACTGTACACCAGGTCCCTGCCTTCGACGACCGGCTTGCTGATCTCGATGAC
>LBIU01000626.1 GCA_000987445.1 Candidatus Accumulibacter adiacens
GCCCGTGGTCAGGGAATGGATACCTCGATCGCCGGGTGGCGCTGCCGGATGGCGGCGGCCAGGGTCTGCTTGGCGCTGGCGTCACCGTGCACGAGGCGGACTTGCCGTGGCTTGCGGCGCATGCGGCCGATGAAGTTGAGAAGGTCTTTCTGGTCGGCGTGCGCGGAGTAGCCGCCGAGGCTGTGGATACCGGCGCGGATCGGGTAGCGTTGGCCATCGAGGACGGCGTAGCCGCCTTTGGGTCCGTAGCGCTGGATGTCCCTGCCCGGCGTGCCGCTCGCCTGGTAGCCGATGAAGAGGACATCGTGGCGCGGGTCGCCGAGCATGGCCTTGAGGTAGTTGACGATGCGGCCGCCGCTGCACATGCCGCTGGCGGCGATGACGATGGCCGGGCGGGCGGTGCGTGCCAGGTAGTCGACGGTGCGCAGGTGGGTGGCGTGGTCGTCGATGGTGGTGAGTTGTTCAAAGGCCAGCGGGTGGCGGCCGCTGGCGAGCTTGCGGCGTGCTTCCTTGTCCCAGTGCTCGCGCAGTTGCGCGTAGCCGGCGGTGAAGTCGGCTGCCAGCGGCGAGTCGACGATGATGTCGAGATCGTCCCAGGCGATGCCGGGGGCGGCGGGACGCTGCCGGTTGCGGTGGATGATTTCTTCGAGTTCGTAGAGCAGTTCCTGCGTGCGACCGATGCTGAAGGCGGGGATGAGCACGCTGCCCTTGTTGCCGAAGGCATGCTCGCAAAGCGCTTGCAGGCGCTGGCGGCGATCCTTGCGGCTTTCGTGATTGCGGTCACCGTAGGTGCTTTCGAGGATGACGATGTCGGCGCCATAGGGTGAGCTGGGCGCAGGGAGCAATGGTGTGTAAGGGGCGCCGAGGTCGCCGGAGAAGACGATGCGTTGCTTGTCGTCGCCCTGCGCGACGTCGAACTCGACGTAGGCCGAGCCGAGGATGTGGCCGGCCGGCGAGAGCTTGACGCGCAGCCCGGGCTGGCCGGTGATGACACTGTGCCAGTGCTTGTACGGCAAGGCGACGATCTGTTGGCGGATCTCGGCGAGGAAGCGGTCGATCAGCGTCTGGTCGCGCGTGAAGCCGACCTTGAGGGCATCTTCGAGGACCAGCGGCAACAGGGCGGCGGAGGCCGGGCTGCAGATGATCGGCCCGCGAAAGCCGGCTGCCAGCAGGTAGGGGATGCGGCCGACATGGTCGATGTGGACGTGCGTGACGACCAGAGCGCGGAGGCGATCGATGGCGAAGGCGATGGTCAGTCGTGCGGACCCGGCGCCGTCGCTGGAGGTCTCCGCGCCCTGGAAGAGACCGCAGTCGACCAGCACGGACTGGCCATCAGAAAGAGTGAGCTGGTGGCAGGAACCGGTGACGCCGTCTATGGCGCCGTGATGGGTTATTTCGGGAGCGCTGGTCATGGGTTGCGATTATCACCTTTTGGCCCGATAGATCGGGCTCCAACGGAGCGGAACGATGCGATCCAACTGGTCGGAGCCCGATTCCACGGGCGATCAGCGCAGCATCACACCAGCGTCACGTCTCCTACCGGCACGGCAACCGGCTTCTCGCGGCCGAGCAGGCGGAGCATGACGGTCACCCGCTCTGCGGCAACCGCGGAGACGATGCCGGACATGCCCTTGAGCGGCCCGGCAGCGATCTCGACGCTCTCGCCGGCCTGGAAAGGGCTCGTTTTGGCCGTCACTGCATTGGCCTGGCGTTCGGCCAGCAAGCGAATCGCTTCCAGCGTCGCGCCGTTCAGGATGGCGGGTGTCGAACCAAAACTGACCAGTCCGCTGACGCCGGGCGTGCTGCGAATCGGGCCGATGCTCTGTTCGGGGCGTCCGCAACGCACGAAACCGTAGCGCGGAAACATGACCTGCTGGCGCTTCGTCCAGCCCGCCCTGGTCTTTTCCCATTGCGTAAGCATGGGCAGGAAGACCTCATAGCCCTGCTCCTCGAGCTTGCGCACGGCCAGCGCCTCTCGGCGAGGCTTGCAAAGGCAGACATACCACGGTTTGACTGAAGATGGGTTGGCGGGCATGGGGCGACGGTGACAGGGGGCTCGGCGGGGGCGGCGGAGGGGGCAAAGGAGAATGCAGAGGTGTCGCAAGACGGCAACGGCCAGCGACGAGGCGAGTATCGCCGGAACCTGCGAGCGCCGTCAATCCGCAGCCGGGTGAGGCGCTGCTGGTCGAGATCCTGCAAGGAATGGCCGTTGCACGTCGTGCTCTGCGGGTCGGCAATCAAGACCATGGATAGCGAACTGCGTTTCGAGACGTAGGCGCGCTTGCGCAGCTCAGCGCCGGCGCGAGTTGCCGCCGAGCAGCGAACCAAGCACGCCACGAATGAGCTGACGGCCGACTTGCGAGCCAATCGCCCGCGCTGCGCTCTTGGCCGCCGTGGTGGCCACCGAATCGCCACCGCGCGAGCGCCCGCCGCTGGAACCGCCGCCGAAGAGGTCGGCGAGACCGCCGAGCCAGCCGCCGCTCGAAGCGTCTGGCTGCGGCTCGCTGGCCGGGGCCTTTTGCGCGCCGGCATCGTCTGCGCTCGCGGCCTGCGCGTCCCTGAGCATCTCGTAGGCCGACTCGCGATCGATCGCTGCCTCGTAGTGTCCGTAGATGGTCGAAGCCCTGATCACCGCCTGCCGTTCTTCGGCGGTCTGCGGCCCCATGCGCGACGCCGGAGGCAGGACGAAGGCGCGCTCGACGACGTTCGGCCGGCCCTGCGCATCAAGGAAGGAAACCAGCGCTTCGCCGACGCCGAGTTCGGTGATCGCCGTCTCGGCGTCGAAACGCGGATTGGCGCGCAGCGTCTGCGCGGCCGCGCGGACGGCCTTCTGGTCGCGCGGCGTGAAAGCGCGCAGCGCATGCTGGACGCGGTTGCCGAGCTGGCCAAGCACGCTGTCCGGGATGTCGAGCGGATTCTGGGTGACGAAATAGACGCCGACGCCTTTCGAGCGGATCAGTCGCACCACCTGCTCGATCTTCTCGAGCAAGGCCGCTGGCGCTTCGCTGAACAGCAGGTGCGCCTCGTCGAAGAAGAACACCAGTCTCGGTTTCTCGACGTCGCCGACTTCGGGCAATTGCTCGAAAAGCTCGGCCAGCAGCCAGAGCAGGAAAGTCGAGTACAGGCGCGGCGAGGTCATCAGCTTGTCGGCGGCGAGGATGTTGACCACCCCCCTGCCCTGGTCGGTCTGCATCAAATCGGCGATGTCGAGCATCGGCTCGCCGAAGAAGACGTCGCCGCCCTGGTCGCCGAGGTTGAGCAGGCCACGCTGGATGGCACCGATGGACGCGGCCGAGACATTGCCGTATTCGCTGCTGAAGCTCCTGGCGTTCTCGCCGACATGCTGCAGCATCGCGCGCAGGTCCTTGAGATCGAGGAGGAGCAGGCCATTGTCGTCGGCAATCCTGAACACCAGCTGCAGCACGCCGGTCTGCGTGTCGTTGAGGGTCAGCAGGCGCGCCAGCAGCACCGGCCCCATGTCCGAAATCGTCGCCCGCACCGGATGCCCCTGCTCGCCGAAGACGTCCCAGAAAACGACCGGACATTTCGCCGGGCTGTGTTCCTTGATGCCCAGCGCATCGAGACGCGCCTGCATTTTCGGCGAGACGCCGCCCGCCGCCGCCAAACCCGAGAGATCCCCTTTGACATCGGCCATGAACACCGGCACGCCGATCTCCGAAAAGCGTTCGGCGAGCACCTGCAGGGTCACCGTCTTGCCGGTGCCGGTGGCACCGGTGATCAGGCCGTGGCGGTTGGCCAGCGCCGGCAACAGGGCCAGTTCGCGGTCTTCGTGTTTGGCGATGGCGAGTGGTTTGCTCATGAGCGACTCCGGAAAGTGGGGGCTGGGAAGGATGACAATTCGAGAGGTGCTAAAATGGCGCGCTTGATTATCAACCATTTGCGGCCAGGTTTGTTGCCCCGGCAACGCCTGCAGCAAGATCGCGATCAGTAGAGGTCAGCATGGCAGGACATTCCAAATGGGCAAACATCCAGCACCGCAAGGGTCGCCAGGATGAAAGGCGCAGCGCATCGTTTTCCAAGATCGCCGCGGAACTCACCGTATCGGCCAAGATGGGCGGTGGCGATGCAGCCTTCAACCCCCGTCTGCGGGTGGCGATCGACAAGGCCAAAGGCGTCAACATGCCCAAGGACAAGATCGACAATGCCATCAAGAAGGGCACCGGCGAGCTCGAAGGAGTCGATTACGTCGAGATTCGCTATGAAGGCTACGGCATCGGCGGCGCCGCGGTGATCGTCGATTGCCTGACCGACAACAAGACGCGCACCGTCGCTGACGTCCGGCACGCGTTCAACAAGTACGGTGGCAACCTCGGTACCGATGGCTGCGTCGCTTTTCAGTTCACCCACTGCGGGCAGTTGCTGTTCGCCCCTGGCACCGACGAAACGGCCCTGATGGAGGCGGCCATCGAAGCCGGCGCGGAAGATGTGCTCAGCAACGACGACGGCTCGATGGAGGTGATCACGGCGCCGGGCGCGTATTTTTCGGTCAAGGACGCGCTTGAAGCCGCTGGCTTCCAGTCCGAGTACGGCGGCGTGACCATGAAGGCCGAGAACGAGATGTCGCTCACCGG
>LBIU01000066.1 GCA_000987445.1 Candidatus Accumulibacter adiacens
GTGTCGACGATGCCCGCCTGCGCGAAGTGCGCGCCGTCTATCAGAACGCCGGCGGCGACCGCTTACGGATTGTCCTGCGGGACATCGAAGTGGCCTATTCGCCGACGCGTGCGCATATCGAGCGCCTCGAGATCGCCACCGCCGAGCTCGAGGTCTTGCCCGGGCAGGTGAGTGCGCAGGCGTCTCCCTGGCCACCCATCGAGTGGCCGCTTCTGCCCTTGAGCGAGCTCCAGGTCGGCGAGCTGCGGCTTGCCGTGCACCGCTCGCAGCAGCCGCCAATCGAGTTGCGTGGCAATTTTCTCTTGCGGCAAAGCGAGGGACAGTGGCAGGCAGAGTTCCGGCCGGGCGGCGAGTTGTGGCGCGTGCTCGCGCATGCCCCCGCAGCGCAAGCCTCCGGGGCGTTGAATGATCAGGCCGAATTCCGTGTCGAGTACTTGCCTGCGGACGGGCCGGGGGCAGACTTGCGGCTGCGTGTCGGTCGCCAGCCCGAGCAGCAGCCGGCAAAGCTCGTCGCCCAGGCGCCGCTGCCGCTGCTCGTCGAGTTGGCACATCGCCTGGGTCTTGCGATGCCCAGCGGCACGACGCGCGGCACGCTGAGCTTGCAGGCAGAGCTGCTCTTCGGCGAGGTCTCGGGAAGCCTCCGCGCGCTCAGCGGCGAAGCGGCGTTCCACGACGCCGGGATGCAGCTGACCGACTCGGCGACAGGGTTGGCACTCGACCTGGCCGGTACGGCGCGGTTCGCCTGGCAGGCGTCGGCTGCCGAGCTCGGCTTGCAGCCGGGCCTGCACTGGCAGGCGACGCTCGACGGGAAGCTGCCGCTGCAGGCGAGCGGCCGGCTGGAGAAAGCATTCGTGCTGCGCGTCGACGATGGCCTGGCGGTGAGTGAAGGCGCGTTTCCGTTCGCGCTGCAATCGCCGCAATGGGGGCGCTGGGAAGGGACGTTGCAGCGCTTCGGCTTGAGCGGCGGCGCGAGCCTGGCCGACTGGCGCGTCGCCGATGCGCAATTGCGCCTCAAGGGCTTGCTGAAGGAATGGCGCGGAGAGGCGATCCGGGCGCGCGACCTGCGGGCGGCGGGTGATCTCGCGCTGCACTGGTCCCGGTCGGGCGAAGCGAACGGCGAGTTGGCCTTGCAGCTCGATCTTGGGCGCTTGTCCTGGTCGGGCGATGCGCCGCTGAGCGTGCAGCCATCGACATGGCAAGTGAGCGCCAAGGCGGCGGCAAAGGTCGATGGCGACTTTTGGGACAGCCTGGTGCTCAGTGGCGAAGCCGGCACCGCGCAGCTCGAAGTGAAGCCGGCCGCGGGGCCGGCACTGAAGGTCGGCAGCAGCCGTGTGCAACTGCTGTCGTTTCGCCCGCCAAGGCGAGAGAGCGGAGTGAATGCCGAGAAAAGGCGGCACGGCGAGGGCGCGCAGGGTCTTGCAGTTGCCGAGAGTGCGCTGCGCCTTGCCGTTGACGACATCCGTTTGGGCAGCTGGCCGGCGCCCAAGCTGCGCGCGCGTCTGCGCCTCAAGGGCGGCGCCTTGCGCGGCGATGGCGCGTTTCTCGTGCAGGGGGCGGAAATCTTGCGCTTCGCCGGCACGCACCGGCTCGCACGCGGCTGCGGCGAGCTGACGCTGAATGCGCGGCACCAGCTGTCGAAGCTGGGGAAGTTGCTGCAGCCGCGTCCTGCCGCCTTGCGGGCACTCGATCTTCAGGCCGGCGTGGCGGACGCGGCTTTCAAGCTCGACTGGTGCGCGCAGCCGCAGCCACGCTTCGACGCCAAGGGAAGGCTGCAGCTGCGCGCCGTCGATCTGGCTTGGGAACAGGCGCATGCGCGCGCCGTGCAGGCCCGCCTGCAGCTCGATGGCCTGCATCCCTGGCGCGGCCGCATCGAGTTTACCGCGCAGGACGGCGAGCTGGCGACCGGTACCCCGCTCGCCGATTTGGACGTCGATCTGGAGTTGGCAGCGAAGTCTCTGCAAGTGCGCGTGCTGGGTGTCAAGTTGCTCGGCGGCAGTGTCCATAGCGAGCCGCTGAGCCTGTCCTGGCCGCCATCGGGAGACACGCTGCCGTTGCGAATTCGTCACCTCGATCTGGGGCAGCTGCTCGCCCTGTTCAAGGTCCACGGCTTGTCGGGAAGCGGTCAGCTGAATGGCTTGCTGCCCGTCCGCTATGCCGATGGCGGCCTAGCGATTGACGATGGCCGACTGAGCAGCCCTGGCGTTGGCAGCGTCAAGTACGCACCGACGCTGTCAATGCCGGCAAACGCCGGCTTGCAGGTCTTGCGCAACTTCCACTTCGCGAAGCTTGCCATGCACCTGTGGTATGCCGCCGATGGTGCCTACCGTACGCAGGTGAAACTCGATGGCAACAACCCCGATTTCTATGACGGCTACCCGGTACGCCTGGGGCTCGACATCAACGGGAAATTGCCGGGACTATTCCGCTCGGCGCTCTTTTCCGGGGATTTCAGTCGTCACATCCTGGAACAGTTGCAATCGGGCAAACTGGAATAGATTTGTTAAGCTTGCTGTATTCGTCTTTGCGGAGCACCCCATGTTCAGGCCCCCTCCCTTGCTGTCCCTGGCGACGCTGGTCTTGCTGCTGGGCGCGTGCTCGCCGACCGTGCGCGTCGAGGCACCCGAGAAACCCATCGAAATCAACATGACCGTGAATATCAAGCACGAGATTCTGGTCAAGGTCGAGAAGGATGTTCAACAATTGTTTGACGAGAACAAAGGCCTGTTCTGAACAAGGCCGATGTTGACCAAGGAAACGCCATGAAGACATTGATCAAAGCCTGTGTGCTCGGCCTGTTGTTGATGATGCCCACGGCCTTCGCCGCCGATCTGTCGACGGCCAAGCAACAGGGCTGGATCGGCGAGCAGAACAATGGCTATCTCGGCCTGGTCAGGAGCGACGCCCCGGCCGACGTCAAAGCGCTGCTGGCCAGCGTTAACGCGCAGCGAAAAGCCGAGTTCACCCAGATCGCCAGGAAGAACGGGATCGCCGAGGCGGAAGCGGCCCGGATCTTCGCTCGCGAGGCAGTGACGCGGACTTCGCCAGGCAACTACATCCAGAGCCCATCCGGTGCCTGGGTGAAGAAGTAGCTCGCTGGGCACTGCCAGAAGCCGTCACCGCAAGCAGCGCAGCGACCTGGCAGGCCATTCGACCTCCCGGGTTCATCCCTCCTTGGGTTTGCTGGCCAGCCGATCGGGCACCGTCAGGTTCCAGTGGATGGCCGCCGCGCGGAGCACGAAAATGAGCACGATTGTCGCCGCCGCAGCGAGCGATCGATGCTCGGGGGCGAAGGCCAGTAGCAGCACGTACAGCGCGCAGCCGAAGCTTATCGGGATGGCGTAGATCTCGCGGCGCATCAGGAGGGTTTGGCGGCCAGCCAGTACGTCGCGGATCAGGCCGCCGCCAATGGCGGTGATGATGCCCAGAATGACCGGGGCCAGCGGCCGGCCGAAGTCCAGCGCCCAGACCTTGTCGGTCGCCGCGATCGCAAACAGCGAAGCGCCCAGGCCATCGATGTAGAGCATCAGGCTGTAGATTTCCCGGCGGGTGAACAGCGAGTTGGCGGCGAAGGCAGCCAGGCTGGCAGCGAGGGCCACCCAGATGTAAGCCAGATCGGTGGCCCAGAAGACCGGCACATCGAGGATGATGTCCCTGATCGTGCCGCCGCCGATGGCGGTGATGATGCCCAGGACGGTGGCCCCGAAGAAATCGATGCCGCGCGGCGCGACGGCAAGCACTGCAGTGACTGCGAAAGCGGCCGTACCCGCCATCCCGACCCAGTAAGTGAGCGTATTCAATACCGATAACCCCCTGAAAAGGTGGTGAACCGTCCTTCGGCCGGTGGCACTGCTGAAGTCGCTGGTCCTCTGCAGTTTCTGACGGAAGGTCCGCGCGGCAAGGCCGGTTGATTCCGGACGGCCGCCCGCTGGCGACATTATCGGCGTTTGCGGCTCGCGCGAACGCGCTGCTGGGCGGCCAAGGCGCGAGTCGTGCGGCAGATCTCTCGTACAATCGGCATGGCGTTCGGTCACGGAGGCGCGCCTGGCCACGTCCCCGCCACTTTTTCCCGTAAATCCCTCGCCTGGCGGCGAGGCGCTGCGGCTGGTGCGGCCCGTCGCCATTGACGTCGAAGGGCTCGCCAGGGTGGCTTCACGCAATCAGATTGGCGAGGGAAGGATCTCCGACAATGCAAACGACAACCACGATAAAGGCCAAGCGCAGTTGGGTAGGGCGCGTCCTGCTGGCGCTGGCGGCGCTGATCCTGGCTCTGCTCAGCGCTGCAGGCTGGCTCCTGCTCGACGACGATCGCGTGCGCGTGGTGCTGGAAAAAGGCGTCACCACCCTGAGTGATCGCCCTTTCCACGTCGACGGCGATTTCGCGATCAGTTTCGGTCGCATCACGACCGTCAGTGGTTCCGACATTCGCTGGCTCAATCCGGCCTGGAGCAAGCAGCCGGACATGCTTTCGGCCAGGAAGCTGTCACTTTCCGTTGACCTCTGGAGCCTTGTTCGCGGCCCGATCGTGATCAGCAAGGCGCAGGCGGACGACGCCACCTTGTTCTTCGAATGGAGCAAGGAAGGGCAGTTCAACTGGGCAATGGGGAACAGCGACCCGCGTCAAGCGGACGCGCATGCAGGTCCGCTGCGTCTGGTTCTCGGTCAAACCGAGCTGCGCAATGTCCAGATCCGCGCCCGTCACCCGGCAATGACCGACGAGCTGGTGGTCGACGTCGTCCAGGCAAGTCAGCAACAGGATGCGGCAGACATGCTGCTGATCAGCGCCGACGCCGTGGTCGACGAGCGCTCGATGACGGCTCGCGGTCGCGTGGGTCCCTTCCAAGCGCTCATCGCCGGGGGGGCGATAGACTACGATTTCGACCTCGAAGCGCCAACGGGCAGCCTGAAAGCAAGCGGTCACTTCGATCGCCTGATTGATCCGAGAGCTCCGCGCATGAATGTCGATCTGTTCGCGGCCGACGCCGCGGACGTCTTGCGTGGTCTTGAGCTTCCCGAACTGACCACCGGCAACATCGAGCTGCACGCCGCGGTCGCGCCGGTCGGCGAGCACCTGGAGGGCATGGTGAAGGGCAACTTCGGTGCTTTCAAGCTGGACGGCAAGGTGACGACGAAGCGCCTTTCGTCGCTTGACGATTTCTCCCTGCAGTTGCTTTCGGACGGCCCCGGTGTGGCCGCCTTTGGCAGGCTGCTGGGCGTCGACGGTCTGCCGGACGAACCCTACTCCCTGCAGGTCGACGCCAGTCGCAGTGGTCAGGAGCTGCAGGTCAGGCAGTTCTCGTACCTTAGCGACGGTCTGCGGATCAAGGCAGCAGGCGCGGCGCACCGCTTGCCGGGACTCGCGCACCTCGATCTCGATATTGACGCCAAGGTGGCCGACTTGCAGAGTTTCGGCACGCTCTTCTCCTTGCCTTCCTTGCCGAAACTGCCACTGAGCATCAAAGCCAGCGTCCAGCGCAAGGGTGCTGGCGGCAGCGACGAGCTGCAGGGGGATTTCGCCCTCGGCAATATTGCCGGCGAGGTCTCCGGCAAGCTAAGCGAGAAGAAGGATCTGGCCGGCTCCACTTTCAGCTATCGTGCCCGCTCTCCGGACCTGCGGGAACTGGCGCGTGCACGCGGTATTCGCGTGCCGGATCAAGGCGCGTTTCCCGGAACAATGGACGGCGAGTTGGTTTTGCTCTCTGAACGGCTGCGTATGGCCAGGCTGGCTGCGAACATCGCCGACAATCATTTGACCGCCAGCGGAGAGGTCTACTTTCGACCGACCGAGGCGCTCGTTGAACTGCAGCCTCAACTACGCGGAACGGACCTGTATCAGCTGGTGCGCCTATTTCTTGAGGAAGAAGACGCGGTCTATTTCCCCGCTGGAGCCTATCAGCTGGGCGGCAGGCTGAGGCTTCAAGGCTCTCGGCTACAGTTCATCAGCGAGGACGCACAGGCGGGAAACAGCGTCTTTGGCTTCGATGGCTGGCTCGATTTTGCGAACAAGACGCCACGGGTGGAGGCCAGCGTCAGCGCCAAGGGCGGGAGTCTTGCCGCGCTGCTCAAACCGGAGATTCTGGAGGGCGTGCCGGCGACGGCCTTTTCGCTGAGCACCCGCTTGACAATGTCCGATCAGGGAATGGCGCTGAACGATCTGCAGTTTTCGTTGGCAGATAGTACTTTGACCGGAGAGCTGTCGACGGGCTGGCCTCGCGAGCCTGAACGGCTGGCCTTCGATTTGATTGCCGCAGGCAGCGATCTGCGTGCTTCCCTGCCGGCGATTCCCGGCTATGTCGCGGCGCCGGTTGCCTTTCGAGTTGAAGCCAAGGGCACGGCTGACCCAGCCAGTGTCGAAATCGAGCGACTCGATGGCAAATTCGCGGATGCCAGCATCACTCTCGCCGGCAAGTTGGTCTTGAAACCGGCGCTGTCGGCGGAAGCTGTCCGTTTGTCGGCGCAGGGACCGAACCTGTCGGCGCTTGGCAGACTGACGGCGTGGCCACTTGTCGATTTGCCCTTCGCGGTCAGCGGCACGATGACCGGCCGCAAGGATAGCCTGCTCATGGACGATTTCCAGGCCACCCTTGGCAAGAGCGACCTCAAAGGAAGCATAAGCATCAATACGACGGCCAGGCCACGCATCGATCTCGATGTGCGCTCGGACTACCTCGGTTTCCAGCAGCTGTTGGGGCTTGAAGAAGCGCCGGCAATCAAGGCAGGTAGTGCAAGCAAGGCAAGCGAGGCAACCAAGGCCGGTGAGGCGGGTGCGGCGAAAATGGCCAAGTCGGACGACAACAGCGGCAAGCTCTTCTCGGACAAGGCGCTGCCTCTTGAAGTGCTGCGCCGCTTCGACGGCAAGCTGCTGGCGTCGCTCACCACGGTGGAAGGCAGACAGCAGCAGCTACACGATGTTCACGCCGCCGCCACTCTGCAAGACGGCCTGCTGGTGGTGGAACAACTGCAGGGTCAGGGGCGACGGGGAAAAGTGGCTGCAAACTTCACGCTCGACGTCCGTGGTGCGCAGCCGCTCGTCGCGGGGCAGCTCAAGGCGAGAGACGCGATCTTCTTCGTCCCCGGGACACCCAAAGAGGAGGAAGCCAAGCTTCCGCAGCACACCCTCGAAAGCCACTTTTCTGCAAGCGGGAACAGCATCAGTGCCCTGGCCGCAAGTGTTGACGGCTATTTGTGGCTGCGCAGCTCCCCGGGTCAATTTCGCTCGCTGCATATGGATGTGCTCTTCGGCGATTTTGCCTTCCAGTTGTTCAGCACGCTCAATCCCTTTGCCAAAAAGAACACCTACACGACTCTGAGCTGCGCCGGTGTTTACCTCGAGGCCAACAAGGGACGGGTAGAGACCGCGCCAGCCGTGGTTGTGCAAACTGACCGGCTTTCAGTGGTATCGCGAGGAAGCATCGATCTGCGCTCCGAGAAGATCGACTTCGGCTTCAAGGTCGTACCGCTGCAGGGGATCGGTTTCAGCGCCGGCGATCTGATCAAGCCCTTCATCAAGCTGGGCGGCACCCTGACAGCCCCGGCGCTGGATCTCACCGTCGCCAAGGGCGCCCTTGACGGAGGCGTTGCCGTCGCCACCCTCGGGGCGTCGCTGCTCGCCGAAAATCTCTGGGATCGCTGGATTCGCTCGCCTGGGGGTTGCGCGAAGATCGAGGAGGAGGCCCGCAAGCTTCGTGTTTCGCGAAGCGAGAAGCCTGTGCCCGGGTTTTGAGCACAGAGAAGGAAGGGTCGCCGATGTCTATCGTCGTGCTCAAGTCAGCGCGCGGTGACGGGTGGGCGACTCGGCGCCTTCGCGATGGCGAACTTGGCGGCCGCGAACCAAAGGCGACTGGCATGTACCAATGGCCTGCGTGTCTGTCCTCATGAGGTGGTTGCAGATGAAAATCACGAGATCCTGGCCCTTACGGCTTGCCTTGGCGTTGCTGCTGTTGCTCGTCATCCCGGTGGGCGTGGCGCTTAGCCGGCACTTGAGCGACGATAGCCGGCCAGGTGACTGGCGTAGCGCCCGGCACGATAGCAGCGGACAGGCACCCGACCCACGCCACACGCCGGAGGCGCTGATCCAGGTCTATGCGGCGCGCGCCTTCGGTTGGCGCGGTGTTTTCGGAGTGCACACCTGGATCGCCACCAAGGCAAGCGATGCCGACCGCTACACCCGGCTGGAGGTGGTCGGCTGGGGCGTACGCCGCGGGATGGATGCGGTGCGGGTACACGACGGCGTAGCTGACGGCTATTGGTACGGCAGCGCGCCGACGCTGATACGCCAGCTCCGTGGCGGCGCCGAGGTGGACGCACTGATTGTGCGCCTGCACACAGCGGCGCGTGCCTATCCGCACAATCGCGAATACCGGCTGTGGCCGGGTCCGAACAGCAATACCTTCATCGCCCACCTGGGCCGGGCCGTGCCCGAACTCCATCTCGACCTGCCGCCGACCGCAATCGGCAAGGACTACCTGCCTGAAGGTGGCCTCGTCGCCAGTGCGCCGAGCGGTGGTGGCTTCCAGTTTTCCCTGGCTGGCCTGCTCGGCGCAACCATCGCCGCTGAAGAGGGGCTTGAGGTGAATCTGCTTGGCCTGTCGCTGGGCATCGATGTTTCGCCGCCGGCAATCAAGCTGCCGGGGGTGGGGCGAGTGGGGATGCCGGAGAAGGTCGATTAGTGACTCTTCAGGCCGGACAGGCTTGAGTCCGGTGCTGCAGTGGCTTGTGGCCGGTGGATGTTTCGTCGCACCAAGAAGCGCTGGACTGGCAAAATGCTGCTTGAGACGAGCCTACTGTTCCTGTGTAGCGCTTGCAATCATTCACCGAGGCTGATCGACTGAGAGATGGTAAAGCGTTCGTTCGATCTATTGCTGGGTATCGTGGCTGCGCTGGTTCTGGCGCTGCCGATCGTCATCATCGCCCTGCTGGTGCGTCTGACTTCGCCCGGTCCGGCGCTTTATTGGTCTGACCGGGTGGGCAAGGGAAACCACGTATTCCGGATGCCCAAGTTCCGCAGCATGCG
>LBIU01000067.1 GCA_000987445.1 Candidatus Accumulibacter adiacens
TCGGCCAACTCGGCAAACGCGCGCGCGCTGATCGCCGCAAAAGCGTCCGCTGGCCGATAGGCCTCGACCCGCCCGCAGTGTACGGCAATATTTGCCAGTTCCAGCTCGATCGCTGCCTGGCGCAGAAAAGCACTCTTCTTGGAATTGCTGTCGAGCAGGACGACGCGCAACTCGGGACGGGCGATGGCCAGCGGAATTCCCGGCATGCCACCGCCACTGCCGACGTCGAGCAGGCTCTCGCCACGCAGGAAAGGAAGCACCGCCAGCGAATCAAGCAGGTGATGGCTGACCGTCAGCGCCGTATTCGGCACCGCGGTCAGGCGGTAGGTCCGGTTCCATTTCTCGAGCAGCGACGCGTAGGCCAGCAGTTTGTCCTGCGCCGGCCTTGACAGCTCGATGCCGAGATCCTGCAAGCCCTCTGCGAGTTGTCGCGCGGCGTTCATCAACCGCCGGCCGCGGCGCGCTGGCGTTGCGCCGCCAATTCGCCGCGTTTCAGGCAAACCGTCAGGATGGAGATCGCCGCTGGCGTCATACCCTGAATTCTCGACGCCTGGCCAAGCGTCTGCGGCCTCTGCAGGGACAGCTTTTGCTGCACCTCCCGTGACAGACCAGCGATGTTGCCGAAATCGAAGTCGGCCGGAAAACAGCGCGCCTCGTCGGCCAGGCTCCTGGCCACTTCTTCCTGCTGACGTTCGATGTAGCCCTGATATTTGGCCTGTATTTCGACCTGCTCGATGACCGGTGGATCGCTCAGGCCGGCGTCGACCGAGGTTTCACCAAGGCGCAGACTCATCAAGGCCGAGTAGCTCACATCCGGCCGGCGCAAGAGATCGTGCAGGTTGTACTCGTGTTCCAGTTCCCGGCCAAAGACGCGCAGGGCCTCGCCGTCGGCGAGCTTTCCCGGTTGTACCCAGATCGCCTTCAAGCGATCCTGCTCGCCGGCAATCGCGGCGCGCTTGTCGCAAAAGGCGGTCCAGCGCCGATCATCCACCAGCCCCAGTCGGCGACCGTGCTCGGTGAGGCGCATATCGGCGTTGTCTTCGCGCAGCGACAGGCGGTACTCGGCGCGGCTGGTGAACATGCGGTAGGGTTCCGAGACACCGCGGGTGATCAGGTCGTCGACCAGGACACCGAGATAGGCTTCGTCGCGGCGCGGCGTCCACGGCGCCTTGTCCTGCGCCAGCAGGGCGGCGTTGGCCCCGGCGAGCAAACCCTGCGCAGCAGCTTCCTCGTAACCGGTCGTGCCGTTGATCTGGCCGGCGAAGAACAGGCCGCCGATGGCCTTGGTTTCCAGGGAAGCCTTCAGAGCGCGCGGGTCGAAGTAGTCGTACTCGATGGCATAGCCGGGGCGCAGGATATGCGCGTTCTCCAGGCCACGGATCGAGCGCACGATCGCCAACTGCACGTCGAACGGCAGGCTGGTCGAGATCCCGTTGGGGTAGATCTCGTGCGTATGCAGGCCTTCCGGCTCGAGGAAGATGTTGTGGCTGTCCTTGCCGGCGAAGCGATGAATCTTGTCTTCGATCGAGGGACAGTAGCGCGGACCGACGCCTTCGATGATGCCGGTGTACATTGGCGAGCGATCCAGATTGGCGCGGATGATGTCGTGCGTACCGGCATTGGTGCTGGTAATCCAGCACGGCAGTTGCTGCGGGTGCTGCGCGGCATCACCGAGAAAGGAGAAAACCGGACGCGGCTGATCCGAATGCTGTTCGAGCATCTTCGAAAAATCGATGCTCCGGCCGTCGAGCCGCGGCGGCGTGCCGGTCTTGAGTCGCCCGACGGGCAATTGCAGCTCGCGCAGCCGCGCGGCCAGCGAAACCGCCGGTGCGTCGCCCATGCGGCCGCCAACCATGTTCGACATGCCGACGTGGATCAGGCCGTTGAGGAAAGTGCCGGTCGTCAGGACCACCGCTCGCGCGGCAAAACGCACGCCCAGCTGGGTCACCACCCCGGCCACCCGATCGCCGTCGACGATCAGATCGTCACAGGCCTGCGCGAAGATCGTTAGATTCGGCTGATTCTCCAGGCGGCGGCGAATCGCCTGCCGGTAGAGGGCGCGATCGGCCTGCGCGCGCGTCGCGCGCACCGCCGGACCCTTGCTCGAATTCAGTGTCCGGAACTGGATCCCAGCCTCATCGGTGGCCTCGGCCATCGCCCCGCCGAGGGCATCGACCTCTTTGACCAGATGCCCCTTGCCGATGCCGCCAATCGACGGATTGCAACTCATCGCCCCCAGCGTATCGAGGTTGTGCGTCAGCAGCAGGGTCTTCATTCCCGCGCGCGCCGCGGCCAGCGCCGCCTCGGTGCCGGCATGGCCGCCACCGACGACAATCACCTCGAAACGGTCAGGAAAGAGCATGGGCAGTCCGGCCTTCCTCGCGCAGTGGCCTGCGCAAAAGAGCGGAATTCTACGGCAGTTCTCTGAAAAATAACAGGTTTCAGGAAGCTCGACAGCACAGCCTGAGGGCTCGGAACTTGCCGCGTATAGCGCCTGGCTATGACTGAAATTGCCAGAATCAATTGGAACAATGCTGGCGATTCCACTACCATCCGCTCGTCGATTCAGTTTATTCACCCAACCCGAAGGAGAGCTCAAGATGTCCTTGATCAATACCGAAATCAAGCCGTTCAAAGCAACTGCTTTTCACAACGGCAAATTTGGCCCCGTCTCCGATGCCGATCTGAAGGGCAAATGGTCGGTGGTCTTCTTCTACCCGGCTGACTTCACCTTCGTCTGCCCGACGGAACTCGGTGACCTGGCCGACGAGTACGCATCCTTCCAGAAGCTCGGCGTCGAAGTCTATGCGGTGTCCACCGATACGCACTTCACCCACAAGGCGTGGCACGACACTTCCGAGACCATCAAGAAGATCACCTACCCAATGGTCGGCGATCCGACCGGCGCGATCACCCGCAACTTCGAGGTGATGATCGAAGAGGAAGGCCTGGCACTGCGCGGTACTTTCGTCATCAACCCGGAAGGCGTCATCAAGGTCTGTGAAATCCACGACCTGGGCATTGGTCGTGATGCCAAGGAGCTGCTGCGCAAGGTGCAGGCCGCCCAATACGTCGCCAGCCATCCGGGTGAAGTCTGCCCGGCCAAGTGGACGCCCGGCGAGGCAACGCTCGCTCCGTCACTCGACCTGGTCGGCAAGATCTAGCTCCAGCAGCCATTGCTCACTCGCGCTGCCGGCACCGTCGGGCAGCGCGAGCCCGGGTCGCAAAGGGACCGCCAAGCAATGCTTCGCGGCCCCTTTTTTTGCGACGATTTTCAAGCCACTCGACAAGGAAGCACCGACATGCTCGACGCCGACATCAAGACTCAACTCGCTGCCTACCTGCAAAAGCTGCAGCGCCCGATCGAACTGGTCGCCTCTCTCGACGACGGCGATTCCGCCCGCGAAATGCGCGCGCTGCTGCAGGACATTGCCGCACTGTCCGACCAGGTGAGCCTCCGGGAAGACGGCACGGCGGCGCGCCGCCCGTCATTTGCGGTCGGCCTGCCTGGCGAAAAGGCACGCATCAGCTTTGCCGGCATCCCGATGGGGCATGAATTCACCTCACTGATTCTGGCCCTGTTGCAGGTCGGGGGTCATCCGCCGAAGACCGACGCCAGCGTGCTCGAGGACA
Organism: Candidatus Accumulibacter adiacens; assembly: GCA_000987445.1. Classification (GTDB taxonomy): domain Bacteria; phylum Pseudomonadota; class Gammaproteobacteria; order Burkholderiales; family Rhodocyclaceae; genus Accumulibacter; species Accumulibacter adiacens. The sequence continues at coordinate 3,634 of LBIU01000067.1, forward strand.
TTCGCGCCATTGCCGGTGAATATCATTTCGAAACCTTCATCTCCCTCTCCTGCCACAACTGTCCGGATGTGGTACAGGCGCTGAACCTGATGGCGGTCAGCAACCCCGGGATCAGCCACGAGATGGTCGACGGCGCATTGTTCCAGGAGGAAGTGAGTTCGCGCCAGATCATGGGAGTGCCGACGGTCTTCCTCAACGGCGAGCATTTCGGCCAGGGCCGCATGGCCCTGGAGGAGATTGTCGCCAAGATCGATTCCGGCGCGACGCAGCGTGCCGCAGAGAAGATCAGCGCTCGCCAGCCCTTTGACGTCCTGATCGTCGGTGGCGGCCCGGCGGGTGCCGCGGCAGCCATCTACGCGGCACGCAAGGGCATTCGCACCGGCGTGGTCAGCGAACGCTTCGGGGGACAGGTCCTTGATACCCTGGCCATCGAGAATTTCATTTCGGTCAAGGCGACCGACGGTCCGAAGCTCGCCGCCGCGCTCGAAGAGCACGTCAAGGACTACGCTGTCGACATCATGGATCTGCAGCGCGCTGAAGCGCTGCTGCCAGCCGCCGCCGACGGCCTGACCGAGCTGCGCCTGGCCAGTGGTGCGACCCTGCGCAGCAAGACGGTGATCCTCGCCACCGGCGCCCGCTGGCGCGAGATCAATGTTCCCGGCGAAAAGGAGTATCGGGGTCATGGCGTCGCCTACTGCCCGCACTGCGACGGACCGCTGTTCAAGGGCAAGCGCGTGGCCGTGATCGGCGGTGGCAATTCTGGCGTGGAAGCGGCCATTGACCTCGCCGGCATCGTCGGCCACGTCACGCTGCTGGAATTCGAAGCCAGCCTGCGGGCCGACGCCGTGCTCCAGAAGAAGCTTTTCAGTCTCGGCAACGTCGAGGTGATCACCGAGGCGCTGACCACTGAAGTGTCCGGCGACGGCGAAAAGGTCGACGGCCTGCTGTACACCGATCGCGCCAGCGGCGAAAAGCGGCGCATCGACCTCGCCGGCATCTTTGTGCAGATCGGCCTGCTGCCGAACAGCGAGTGGCTCAAGAGCACGCTCGACCTGTCTCGGCACGGCGAAATCGAGATCGACGCCCGCTGCGCCACTTCGCTGCCCGGTGTTTTTGCCGCCGGCGATGTGACCACCGTGCCCTACAAGCAAATCGTTATCGCCATGGGCGAAGGCACGAAAGCGGCGCTCACCGCCTTCGATTACCTGATCCGCCGCTAGGGTGCAAGTCGCGCAGGCGACTCCCGAATATCCCTTCTTCCGTCTGCCCTGCGGGAGAAGGGGCGGCGGCTGATTTCCTTGCTTGCCCGCCAGGGCGTGCTCGGGTAATGTGCCAGCCATGATGACAGCCGAAACCACCGCCGATCTGCTCCAGAAGATGAGCAAGGAACTGGCGCTCAAGCGGGCCTTGCTGATTGATCGCTATCCCAACGCTCGCAGCTCGCTGCGCATCATGCTTTCGGCGCTGGGAGTCACCTCGGTGCACAACGCAGGCACCTCGGCGGAAGTGCTGCGGCAGGTCCGCGGCCACCATTTCGACATCATCCTCTCCGACTACCAGCTTGAAGACGGCCGCGATGGCCAGCAACTGCTCGAGGAGCTGCGCCAGCAGCGCCTGGTGGCACTATCGACGGTATTCATGCTGATTACCAGCGAGCGCGCCTATCACAATGTCGTGTCGATCGCCGAGCTGGCGCCCGACGACTACCTTATCAAGCCGTTCACCGCCGACGAGCTGCATGGCCGCCTGGTACGCGCACTGTACCGCAAGCAGTTCTTCGCGCCGCTCTACGAACCTCTCGACAACGGCGCTTTCAGCGATGCGCTGGATGCCTGCGAACGGCTGCTCGAGCAGGATAGTGGCTTTCTCTTCGACCTGCTGCGCTTCAAGGGCGAGATCCTCAACGTGCTCGGGCGCGCTGCCGAAGCTCAGGCGGTATACGAGGAGGTGCTGCAGCAACGAATGGTGCCCTGGGCGCGTATGGGGCTGGCCATCGCCCTGCGCAGCCAGCAGCAGTTCGGCGAAGCAGAGACCGTCGCCGAGGCCCTGATCGACGACTTTCCGGAATTCATGGCTGCCTACGACTTCCTCGCCGATGTGCGCGAAGAGATGGGCAAACTCCCCGAAGCTCAGGAAGCCCTGCAGTCCGCAGCGATGATCTCGCCGAATAACACCGCCCGGCAAAGGGTAGTCGGCGACGTGGCGGCGCGCAACCAGGATTTCCAGACGGCCGAACGGGCCTACGGCAAGGTGCTCGAGCGGCGACGCGGATCGTCGCTGAACAACATCGACGACTACTCCAATCTGGCGCGGGCGATGCTCGATATGGGGCACGTCGAGGGCGCCAAGCGGATTGCCGACGAGCTCCGTCGCGACTGGCGCGGCAGCAAGCAGGGCGAACTGGCCGCACTGGTCATGGACGGGCTATGTGCCAACAGGGAAGGCGATCCGACGAAAGCCAAACTGGCCGTCGAAAAAGCGCTCGTCCTGCACGATGGCTTGAAGGCGGAGGGGAAAGAGGCCGTGGTATCGAGCAAGCTGGCCCTCGACCTGGCGCACGCCTGCCTGGCCACCGGCAACGAGGCCAGCGCCCAGGAAGTGGTGCGCAAGGTCGCCGCGGAGAACCACCAGGACCGCGCCATGATCGCCCGTATCGAAAGCATCTACGCCAAGACCGGCAAGGAAGCAAGCGGGCAGGCGCTGCTCGCGCAGGTCGGCAAGGAGATTGTCGAACTCAACAACCGCGGCGTTCTGGCCGCCCGCAGCGGCGATCTCGAGGGCTCGGTGAAACTGCTCATCGAGGCCGCCGAGCGGGTACCCAATCTGCAGTTCCTGGTCAATGCCAGCAAGGCGATTTTCACCCTGCTCGAAATCAAGGGATGGAATCCGGCCCTCGCCAAGCGTGGCCTCGGTTACCTGCAGATGGCTCAGGAGCGGGACCTGCGCAACCCGAAGGTGATCTCGGCGCGCGAGATTTACCAGCGCGTATCGCGCAAGTACGGAATTGCCGTCATTCCCTTTTCGGCAACGCGCAAGCAGGCCGACAAGCACCGCAGTTAAGGTCGATGACCCGCGTTCAGGGGGTGCGGTCGTTGGCGAGACAAGTTCAAGCGAAGGTGTCGTACGCGAACTTGACGATGAACAGGCTTACGACGCACAAGAAGACTTTTCTGACGAAGCCGCTGCCGTGCCGAAGAGCAAGATGGGTGCCGATCAGCGATCCGAGGACGTTGCTGGTGGCCATCACGATCGCCACACCGAGCAGAATATGGCCATTGGGGAGAAAATAGCCCATCGCCGCCAGGTTGGTGGCGACGTTCACCACTTTCGAGGCTGCGGAAGCGTGCAGGAAATCGAAACCGAAGAAGCGGATGAAGAGAAAGATCAGGAAACTGCCGGTCCCCGGTCCGAAGAAGCCATCGTAGAAGCCGATCACGCCGCCAACGATCAGCGCGTAGATGAATTCCGGACGACCCGTGTGCTGCGGTCGGTGAATGGCGCCGAATTCGCTGCGCGCAAAGGTGTACAGGGCCGCGCCGATGAGCAGCGCGAGGATCAAGGGTCGCAACAGTTCCGGCGGCATCCAGGCGACCGCCGCTGCGCCGAGATAGGAGCAAGCGAAGGCTGCCAGCGCCGCCGGCAGGGTCGTGCGCCAGGGCATTTTGACGCGGCGCGCGTAGCGCCAGGCGGCATTGCTGGTGCCGAAAACGCTCGAGAACTTGTTGGTCCCGAACAAGGTGGCCGGAACTTCGTTCGGCAAAGTGGTAAACAACGCCGGGATCTGGATCAGCCCGCCGCCACCGACGACCGCGTCGATGAAGCCGGCAAACAGCGCGGCCGTTCCCAGGGCTAGAAAAATCGACACTTCGGCGGCGGTAAACTCCATTCAGCGCTGTGCCACGAAGAAGACCCGCTTGAACGGGAACAGGGTGTGGCCATCGCTGGCGCGCGGGTAGGCCACCGCCAGTGGCGCGCGATAGGCGTTCAGAAACTCCTCTGTGGCGTGCGCATCGAGCCGGGCGAGATAGGGAACCAGTGTCGTTCCCTTCATCCATTCGATGATCGCGTCGTCACCGCTGAGGGCTTGCCAGTAGATGGTTTCCCAGACTTCGAGATGGCGACAATACGGCGAGAGCAGACGGTAGTATTCGGCCGAAGAGAGAACCTTGCCCATGGCGATACCGCCCAGCGTCTGCTGCCAGCGGTAGTCGTCCGCGAGCTTGCGCAGGATCTGATGCGACGGAGCCGAAAAATTCGACGGCATCTGCACCGCCAGCACGCCACCCTCGGCGAGCTGCGCCATCAACCGGGGAAGCAGCCGCGGGTGATCGCCGAGCCAGTGCAGCGCAGCGTTCGAGAAGATCAGATCGGGCGCGACCGCTGGCTGCCAGTCGGCGATGTCACCGGCCTGCCAGTCGATCTGCGACGCCGTCGATGAGGCTTTCCTGAGCATCTCCGGGTCGTTGTCGACACCGACGACCCTGGCCTGTGGCCAATGCTCGGCGAGCAAGCGAGTGATGTTGCCAGCGCCACAGCCCAGGTCAACAAGGTTCTTCCGGCAGCAGCCGCCAAGCCGGGCGATCAGATCGAGCGCCGGTCGCTGCCGCGCTTCGACGAATTTGAGGTATTGGTCGGGGTTCCAGTTCATTCTTTGCGATCCTTTTTTGGTGCCGGAGCAGCGCAGCCGGCGGCAGCAGCGTTGGCAGTGGCCTTACTTGCCGATACAGAAGCGCCCGAAGATCTCGCCGAGCAGGTCGTCGGCACTGAACTCGCCGGTAATCGTGGCCAGCGACTGTTGCGCCAGACGCAGCTCTTCTGCGAACAACTCCAGCCGCGGCAGTTGCGCCTGCGCCTGTTCGATGCGCTGGCGCGTGTCGCTCAGGGCACGCAGATGGCGTTCGCGGGCGATGAAGACGTCTTCCGCCGGATGCCAGCCGGCGATGTGCAGCAGAGCCTGGCGCAGAAGGTCGACGCCGTCACCCGATCGCGCCGAAAGGGCAATTGCCAGGCCGTCGACGTCATTCGTGCTGGCCGCAGCCCGGCCGGCGAGATCGATCTTGTTATGCACCGTCACCCGAGCAAGGTGGCCGGGAAGTTGCGCCAGGATGGCGCGGTCGGCTTCGCCAACGCCGCTGCGCGCGTCTACCAACAAGACGACGACGTCGGCGCGCTCGATCTCGCGCCAGGTGCGCTCGATGCCGATCTGCTCGATGGGGTCGGCGGTTTCGCGCAGGCCGGCGGTATCAATCACGTGCAGCGGGATTCCTTCGAGCTGCAGGGTGCTGCGCACGAGGTCGCGAGTGGTTCCCGGCAAGGCGGTGACGATCGCCAAGTCGTCGCCGGCAAGACGGTTGAGCAGGCTGGATTTGCCGACGTTCGGCTGGCCGGCGAGGACGACCTGTAGTCCCCCCTGCAGCAGGCGGCCCTGCTGGGCGCGGTCGAAGACCTGTGCCAGGCGGCGTTGCAGGTGATCGAGTCGGCCGAAGGCGTCGGCGGTTTCGAGAAAATCGACCTCCTCTTCGGGGAAATCGAGGGTCGCCTCGACCAGCGCACGCAGTTCGATCAGCTGCTCGAGCAAGGCCGCGACTTCGCGGGAGAACTCGCCCTGCAGCGAGCGCACGGCGCTACGCGCGGCAGCGGCGGTTGCCGCATCGATGAGATCGATGACCGCTTCCGCTTGCGCCAGATCGAGCTTGCCGTTGAGGTAGGCGCGGCGGGTGAATTCGCCGGGCTCGGCCAGGATTGCTCCCAGTTCGAGGCAGCGCGCGAGGAGCATTTGCATGACGACCGGACCACCGTGGCCGTGCAGTTCGAGAACGTCTTCGCCGGTGAACGAGTTCGGCCCGGGGAAGTAGAGCAGCAGACCACTGTCGATGACACTGCCGTCACCAGCCTTGAAGGTGGCGAGGGTCGCCAGACGAGCAGCGGGCCGCTTGCCGCTCAGCGCCGCGGAAAAATCCAGGAGCCTCGCTCCCGAGACACGAACGATGCCGATGCCACCGCGACCGGGAGCGGTGGCGATGGCGGCTATCGTTGCCGCCGTTTTTCCGGGCTCAGGCTTTGGGGTCGTTGGCAGCTTTCGCGGCACCTTCCATCATCCGCGTAATCTGCCACTGCTGGGCAATCGACAGGGTGTTGTTGACCACCCAGTAGAGCACCAGACCGGCCGGGAAGAAGAAGAACATGGCGCCGAAGATGAACGGCATCATCATCATCACCTTGGCCTGGATCGGGTCCGGCGGCGTCGGATTGAGGCGGGTCTGGATGAGCATCGTGACCACCATCACCACCGGCAGGACATAATACGGATCGCTCGCCGACAAGTCGGTGATCCACAGGATCCACGGTGCATCACGAATTTCGACCGCGCCAAGAAGCGCCCAGTAGAGGGCAATGAAGACCGGGATCTGCACCGCGATCGGCAGGCAGCCACCGAGGGGATTGATTTTTTCGCGCTTGTACAGCTCCATCATTTCCTGGTTGAGCTTCTGGCGATCGCCGGCGTGGCGCTCCTTCAGCTTGACCAGCAGTGGCGTCACGGTGCGCATCTTGGCCATTGACTTGTAGCTGGCGGCGGACAGGGGAAAGAAGAGCAACTTGATGGCGACGGTAAGCAGAACGATGGCCCAGCCCCAGTTGCCGACCACCGTGTGAATCGCCTGCAGACACCAGAAGATCGGCGCGGCGATGATTGTCAGCCAGCCGTAGTCGACGACCAGTGGCAAACCCTGCGCGCCGATTCCGCCTTCCGCCTTGGACAATGCCAGATGGTCGAGCGTGCTTTGCAGTTGCGGACCGGCATAGAGCGCAACAGAAAAATCCACCTTGGCGCCGGGCGCGGCCACTGGTACCGGCACGATCACGCCAGCGGTGATCGCCGGGGCGGTGGTGCTGTCCAGCTTGCGCATGTAGTACTCGCGCGACAGTTTTTCAGGCGGTACCCAGGCAGCGACGAAATAGTGCTGAATCATGGCGATCCAGCCGTTGTCCGCCTGCGTGACGAACTTGGCTTTGCCCGCTTCAACATCGGAGAAAGCGACCTTCTGGAACTTCTCCTGCTCGGTGTAGACCGCGGGCCCGGTGAAGGTCATCACCATCCGGCTCTCGCCCTCCGGTGGCGCCGTATCGCGCTGGAACTGATAGTAGGCGTGTGCCGTGACCTGCCTCTCGCCAGCGTTGTCGATCTCGTAGCTGACGTCGATCAGATAGCTGCCGCGGGTAAAAGTATAGATCTTGCTTACCTTGACACCATTGCTTGATCCTGCCTCGAGGCGCAGCTGCAGGGTCCTGGCGTCGCCGCTGAGCTCTCGGTCACCGGGGACGACGGAGAAGACGGTCTTGTGGTTTGGCAAACCTTCACCGATCAAGCCGCTTTGCGCCGCATACTGGTGACGGCGCTCGAAAAGAGCGAAGTCCTTGCTCTTGCGCTCGGTATCCTTGTAATCGTCCAGGGTCAGGCGAACGATATCGCCCCCCTGTGCCGAGATCTCGGCGACGAAGAGGTCAGTCCTGACGGTCACCGTTTCGCCCGTTGGCACCATCGGCACGACTGCGGCGCCGGGTAGCGTCGGTACCGGCGAATGCAGGCTTGCCGAGGGCTGCGGCGCTGCCGGGTCGGTCGTCGATCCGGGAGACATTGCCCCGGCGGCGGCGATGGGTGCGACTGGCGGAGGCTGATTGTATTTCTGCCAGGCATCCCAGAGCATGACCAGGGAGAAGGAGAAGACCAGCAAGAGGAGCAGGCGTCGGTTATCCATGAAAGCCTATACGATTCGATTGATGTTCAGGGTACGGGGTCAAAACCACCCGGGTTCCACGGATGACAACGGAAAACTCGCTGCAGGGCAAGGCGTCCTCCCTTGCCGATACCATGTTTTTCAACGGCTTCCGCGGCGTACTCGGAACAGCTGGGGAAGAAACGGCAACGACGCCCGAGAAGGGGACTGATCGCGTAGCGGTAAAAGCCTATCAGCGCGAGCAACAACTGTTTCATCGGTCCATCATTGAGGTGAGGTCATCTTGCGCAGCAGACGCTGGATTTCCAGCGCCAACGCGTGCCGGTCAATTGGCTTCGGCTTGGCCGCCAGGCGCAGCACGAAATCATTGCCGCGGAGGCGGAGACGCAGCAGGCGGAAATTCTCTCGTGCCAGTCGCTTGACCAGATTGCGATCGACCGAGCGGCGCAGAAAGCGCTTGGCAACGACCAGGCCAAGCCGAGCTCCGGGTGGGTCCCCTCCGTCACGAGGGCGGTAATGTAGCAGGAAATGCCGGCTCTTCAGCGCCTTCCTGAAAGCAAAAACGGATGAGTACTCATCCGTTTTCAACAGGCGGTAGTGCTTTGGAAAGGCCTTGGTGGCGGACAAAAGATTGCCACCGCAAGCAGCGCTACCGCTCAAACGGCCAGACGGTGACGACCTTTGGCGCGACGGGCACGAATGACGGCGCGGCCGCTACGGGTAGACATGCGGACGAGGAAGCCGTGCGTGCGCTTGCGACGAACCACCGATGGTTGATAAGTGCGTTTCATGGTTAAACCCTTGAAGTCATTGCGAAGTAAACGCGTAATTAGACAGCTTTAGGGTAAAGCCTGTCAAGACCATATTTTGCATGAAGCTGTGGATAACTTTGCTCTGACGGGTTAGAATTGTCCTTTGAGCGCTCCAGACAAGACAACAAATGCGAAGCGCAGTAGGTCAGCGGCGGCGCTTGCTGCCGGCTTCACGCGGGTCGCCTGAAGCAGCCGGGGATAGTGGTCCATCTCAATGATTCTGAAGCTGTCTTGTCAGGGCTAACGACCACCGTTGCGTGCTTGCGTCGGCGCATTATTTCGGGATGTCAGTCCATGACTATTGATGGCTAGCTTCTGGGCCGCGTGTCTGAGCCAGTTCGAGCAGGAACTTCCGCCTCAGCAATTCAGCACCTGGATCCGCCCCCTCGTCCTGCAAGGGGAGGAGGACTGCACGCGCGGCTTGCGGCTCCTGGCGCCCAACGGTTTCATTCTGAAGTGGGTCAAGGAACGCTATCTGGCGCGGATCGAAGAGTTGGCGAGCGAGCACTTTTCGATGCCGGTCAGCATTGTCCTGAGTCTCGGCGAACGCGCCGCGCCGCCAAGGCAGCCAGCGCCAGGAGCGAACAGCACTGCGCCGCGCAATGATAGCCGCCCGACGGCTGCGCTGACGGCGGCGGCCATCAGTACCACCTCGCTCGCCGATAGAGACCGTACGGCCTACGAAAAGACGCGCTTGATCAAGACCTTTGCCTTCGACAACCTGATCGTCGGCAAGGCCAACGATCTGGCGCGCGCCGCTTCGCGACAGGTTTCGATCAACCCCGGAGAGACCACCTACAACCCGCTGTTCATCTACGGTGGTGCCGGTCTCGGCAAGACGCACCTGATACACGCCATCGGCAATCACATTCTCGATAACCATCCCGAGCGGGTCGTTCGTTACGTCCATGCCGAGGACTACTATTCGGATGTCGTACGCGCGTACCAGCAGAAGTCCTTCGACGTCTTCAAGCGCTACTACCGCTCGCTCGACGTGCTGTTGCTCGACGATGTCCAGTTCTTCAACGGCAAGAACCGGACCCAGGAAGAGTTTTTCTACGTTTACAACGCGCTGAGCGAAATGCGCAAGCAGATCGTGATCAGCTGTGACACCTATCCAAAGAATATTTCCGGCCTTGAGGATAGGCTGATCACCCGCTTCGATTGGGGGTTGACGGTACAGATCGAGCCGCCGGAGACGGAAATGCGCGTGGCCATCCTCAAGAAGAAGGCCGAAGTCGACGGCGTCGCCCTCGACGACGACGTGGCCTTCTACATTGCCAAACATCTGCGCTCCAACGTCCGCGAGCTGGAGGGCGCGCTGAAGAAGGTGCTCGCCTACTCGGCCTTCCATGGCCGCCTGATCTCGCTCGACCTGGCCAAGGAAGCACTCAAGGACGTGATTGGGGCGGTCAACCGCCAGATCACCGTCGACAACATCCAGAAGACGGTGGCCGACTACTACAAGATCAAGGTTGCGGACCTGTTCTCGAAGAAGCGCACGCGAGTGATCGTCCGACCACGGCAGATCGCCATGTGGCTGGCCAAGAATCTGACCACACTCAGCTACCCGGCCATCGGCGCTGCCTTCGGCGGTCGCGACCATACCACCGTGCTGCACGCGGTACGCACCATTGATGATCTGCGAACCAAGGACAACGAGCTCAACCACGATGTGCATGTGCTGCAGCAGGTCCTCAAGAGCTAGGGCGAAGCGCGTGTAGCGGTGTACAAGTCAGTGGAAAACGAGCAAAGGAAAAGTGGATAAAGTGATCAGCAGGCCCCTGTGGATAAGTTGTCCGATTTTCCCCACAGG
>LBIU01000627.1 GCA_000987445.1 Candidatus Accumulibacter adiacens
TGCAAGGCGACTTCGGCCAGCAGTACCTGGTAGACGATCTGGCCGGTCAGTTCCTTGCTGTCGGTGGCGTCGGGATGGGGCGCGAGCGACGGTGGCAAAGCACTTTCTGGCGTGCGCTTACTCGCCTTGTTCTGCTTCGTTGCCTTGTCCTGCCTGCCGGGTGCGGCCCGGTCCGTGGCCTGTTCGGCGGCCTGGGCGGGCATGCCGAGGGCAAGCGACAGCGTGGCGCAGAGGAGAGTGCTGGTGATCGGTTTCATGGTTTCCTTGCTGGCTGCAAACAGTTGCAGGCGCTGAGCGGGGCGATTGCGTCATAATTCCTGCTGCGCATGTTATGGACTTTTCGGGGTAGCAGCAATGCCGGAACTACCTGAGGTTGAAGTGAGTCGCCAGGGATTGCTCCCTTATCTGCCCGGGCACTGCCTGGTCGGTGCCATCGTGCGCACAGCGAAGCTGCGTCACGAGATCCCGCGGGCGCTCGATTCGCGCCTCGCCGGGCTGCGTATCGACGCCATTCTACGGCGTGGCAAGTATCTGCTGTTCGACTGCGCGAGCAGTCGCGGCGGCGGCTGGTTGCTGATTCATCTCGGCATGTCGGGCAGTTTGCGTCTGGTGCCGCCGGCGATGCCAGCGCAGAAGCACGACCACGTGGACCTGCTGTTCGCACATACCGTGTTGCGCCTGCGCGACCCGCGCCGCTTTGGCGCGTTGCTCTGGCACGAAGGTGCCGACATCGAAACACACCCGGCGCTCGCCGCGCTGGGCCGAGAGCCGCTGGCGGAGGGCTTCTGCGGCGACTGGCTTTATGCGGCCACGCGCGGGCGGCGGGTGCCGGTGAAGCCCTTGCTGATGGACAGTCGTCTGGTCGTCGGTATCGGCAACATCTATGCCGCCGAAAGCCTTTTTCGCGCCGGCATTTCACCGCTGCGCCGTGCCGGCCGGATCAGCCTGCAGCGTTATCGCGTGCTGGCGGAGGCGATTCGCGCGACGCTTGCCGCGTCGATCGCCGCCGGCGGCAGCACGGTCCGCGACTACGTGCATAGCGATGGCGGCGCCGGCTGCTTCCAGCTTTCCTGCGCGGTCTATGACCGCCAGGGCGAGCCCTGCGTGCGCTGTGCGACGCCGATTCGCGTGCTCCGCCAGGCCGGCCGCTCGACCTTTTACTGCCCGGCCTGCCAGCGTTGACCGCCGCCGCTGCCCGTCTCTCGTACACACTCTGCCATGTCACTGATTGCTCTGGCTTTTGTGATAGAGTCAAGACCCTTCACCTGCGCTGGAACTGGCCATGACGCTTGCCCAAAATCTTGCCGCCTATAGCGAATGGCGTTCCGAGCTCTCGAATCGGCTCGCCCGCTTTTCCGGCTGGCTGGTCGACAACGAACTGACCGACGCTCAGACGGATCGACGAATCGCACTATTGCTCGACAAACTGCGTGAAGATCGTCTGCATGTGGCGTTTGTCGCCGAGTTCTCGCGCGGCAAGTCGGAATTGATCAACGCCATCTTTTTTGCCGATTACGGCAATCGCATTCTGCCCTCGACCGCAGGTCGCACGACGATGTGCCCGACCGAGTTGATGTTCGATGTCAGCAAGCCGGCGTCTATCGAGCTGTTGCCGATCGACAGCCGCGAGTCCAATACCAGTATCAGCGAGTACAAGCGCTTTCCCGACGAGTGGACCATCGTCCCGCTCGACACCGCTTCGGCGGGGGCGATGCAGGCGGCGCTTCGGCATGTCAGCGAAGTCATCCGCGTCGACCGCAAGCTCGCCGAAGGTCTCGGTTTCTCGATCGTCGATGGCGATACGGCGGTTTTTCGCGTCGACCAGGATGGCAGCGTCGAGATCCCCCGCTGGCGGCATGCGATCATCAATTTCCCGCACCCGCTGCTGCAGCAGGGGCTGGTGATTCTCGACACGCCGGGTCTGAACGCGATCGGTACCGAGCCCGAACTGACCTTGTCGCTCCTTCCCAACGCGCACGCCGTGCTCTTCATTCTGGCGGCTGATACGGGTGTCACGCAGTCCGATCTGACGGTCTGGCGCGAACACATCGGCACGCCGGGTGGCCGCAAGAAAGGGCGCCTCGTCGTTCTCAACAAGATCGACAGCCTGTGGGATGAACTCAAGTCGGCGCAAGAGATCGACGCCGAAGTCCGCCGACAGGTGGATACCTGTGCGTGGACGCTGGATCTGCCGGAAGACCAGATCTTTCCCGTTTCCGCCCAGAAGGCGCTGCTGGCCAAGATCAACGACGATCAGCCCTTGCTCGAGCGCAGTCGCCTGTCCGACCTCGAGCGCGCGCTGACCGAAGAGCTGATTCCTGCCAAGCAAGAAATCGTCCGCGACAATACCGACAGCGAGTTCGCCGATTGCTATCTGCGCACCTGTCGCCTGCTCGACTCGCGTCTCGTCGGCCTGCGCGAACAGCTCGTCGAACTCACCGAGCTGCGTGGCAAGAACAAGGGTGTGGTCGAGTACATGATGGGCAAGGTGCGCCACGAGAAGGAGGAGTTCGAGAGCGGCCTGCAGCGTTACTACGCGGTGCGCAGCGTCTTTTCACAGCTGACCAACAAGCTCTTTACGCACCTCGGCGTCGACCCGCTGCGCCTGCTGACCAATAACACGCGTGAGACGATGGTTGCGGCAACTTTCTCGAAGACCTTATCCACGGCGATGGCGCATTTTTTTGAGGCAGCGCGTGACAACCTCAGGAAATCGCGCGAGGAGGTTGCCGAAATCACGACGATGATGGAAGTCATCTACAAGAAGTTCGCCGTCGAGCATGGCCTGAAGCTGGGTACGCCAATTGCTTTTTCGCTGCAGCGCTATGAAAAGGAAATCGATCGCCTCGACCAGTGGTGCGATACCCACATCAACACCATGTTCCAGTTGCTGACCCACGAGAAGTCGCAGCTCACGCAGCGCTTCTTCGAGGAGGTCGCGGTGCAGGTGCGCAAGACCTTCGAACATGCCAATCGTGAGGCCGAGTCATGGTTGAAGGCGATCATGGCGCCGATGGAGATTCAGATTCGTGAGCATCAGATCCAGCTCAAGCGCCGGCTGGAGAGCATCAAGCGCATTCACCAGGCGACCGACACACTGGAAGAACGTATCGAAGAACTGGTTCACGTCGAGAATGGCCTGGTGTCGCAAATGAAGGCGCTCACGGAAATCGGCAATGGGGTTCGCGACGTCCTGCAACAGACAGTGAGCATCGCAGAGGTGCGAAGCGCCGCGTGAGCCGACGGTCGACCAAGCCAGCAGCAAAAGCCCACTCAGCGCAGAATGTCGCCGAGCAGCTGCGCCACGCGCTCGTCGGCGTTGGCCGCGAGGCAGTCGACGATCTGTGGGCGCAGCGTGTTCCTGAGCCAGGTGATCTGGCGCTTGGCCAGCTGGCGGGTTGCAAAGATGCCGCGGTCGTGCAACTCGCGGCGTGGCAGCAGGCCATCCTGTACTTCCCACACCTGCCGGTAGCCGACGCAGCGCATCGATGGCAGCGCCGCGTGCAAGGGGTAGCGCGCGCGCAACATGGCCACTTCGGCTTCCAGGCCGGCGGCCAGCATCGCGGCAAAGCGCTCGGCGATGCGCTGGTGCAGGACGACGCGGTCGGATGGCAGCAGACCAATGGCCGTGAACCGGTATGCCGTGCGCTGCTTCTCGCCGGCGGCGAGCAGTGCCGACAGCGGACGACCGCTGAGGCGGAATACTTCGAGCGCGCGCTGGATGCGCTGCGCATCGGTACACTGCAGGCGTGCTGCCGTGGTCGGGTCTACCTCTGCCAGCTCGGCGTGTAGCGCGGGCCAGCCGCGGCTGGCGGCTTCGCGGTCGATCACCGCGCGCGTGGCTGGATCGGCCTGCGGAAGCTCGGCGAGGCCGTCGAGCAGCGCCTTGAAGTAGAGCATGGTGCCGCCGACGAGCAGCGGCACGCGTCCACGCGCGCTGATCTCGGCCATCGCCGCCAGCGCGTCGGCGCGAAAGCGTGCCGCCGAGTAGGCTTCGGTCGGTGGAATCAGGTCGATCAGCCGATGCGGACATTCGGTCAGGGTCGCGGCGTCGGGCTTGGCGGTGCCGATATTCATGTCGCAGAAGACCTGCGCCGAATCGACGCTGATCAGCTCGACGGGAAAGCGGCGGGCGAGGGCCATGGCCAGCGCCGTCTTGCCGCTGGCGGTCGGCCCCATCAGCAGGATCGCCGGCGGTCGCTGTTCGCCACTTGCGGTGGACACGCTCAGCGGCCGCGCAGGAAGTGGCGGTCGAGCTCGGCCATGCTCAGCTGTGTCCAGGTCGGACGCCCGTGATTGCACTGGTCGCCGCGTTCGGTGTCCTCCATTTGCCGAAGCAGGGCATTCATCTCGGCGATCGACAGCAGGCGGCGGGCGCGCACGGCACCGTGGCAGGCCATGCTGGCGAGGAATTCGTTACGGCGTGCGGTGAGCAGCTGGCTGACGCTGTGCTCGCGCAGTTCGTCGAGCAGCGAGCGCGCCAGGCTTGCCGGGTCGGCGCCTTGCAGCAGCGCCGGAACGCGTCTGACCGCGAGCTGACGAGGACCCATCGGCGCCAGTTCGAAGCCGAGTTGCTGCAGCGCTTCGGCGTGCTCCTCGGCGGCGGCGACGTCGATCGCCTCGGCGCTGAAAACCGCTGGAATCAGCAGCGCCTGGGTGGCGACCTGCTGGTCGGCAAGCGCCAGCTTCAGTTTTTCGTAGAGGATGCGTTCATGGGCGGCGTGCATGTCCACGACCACCAGGCCCTGGCTGTTCTGCGCCAGGATATAGACGCCGTGCAGTTGCGCCAGCGCATAGCCGAGCGGCGGGCCGCCAGTCTCCCGGGCGGCGGCGTCGGCGACTGTGCCGGGGTGGGCAC
>LBIU01000628.1 GCA_000987445.1 Candidatus Accumulibacter adiacens
GCGTGTATTGCCTGCTCGCTGGACGAGGCTTTCGTCAGCGTTCGTGCCGGAGAAAGGATCTTTTTCGATGACGGAAAGATTGCCGGGAAGATCCGGAAAGTGATGGCCGAGCGGTTCACCGTTGACATCACCTACGCGGCTGGGGGCGCGGCGAAGCTCCGTGGCGAGAAGGGAATCAATCTGCCGGACACCGACATCAAGCTGCTGGCGCTCGGCGCGAACGACCTTCAGGCCCTCGCCTTCGTCGCTCGGCGCGCCGATATGGTGGCGATGTCTTTCGTGCAGCGAGCGCAGGATGTCGACGATCTGATCAAGGCACTTGATCGGCTCGACGCCAATCACCTGGGGATCGTGCTGAAGATCGAGACCAAGAAGGCATTCAGCCGCCTGCCAAGCCTGTTGTTTGCCGCCATGCGCCATGCCAGCGTGGCGGTCATGGTGGCGCGCGGCGATCTCGGTGTCGAACTCGGCTTCGAGCGCCTTTCAGAGGTGCAGGAGGAGATTCTCTGGCTGTGCGAGGCGGCCCATATCCCGGTGATTTGGGCGACGCAGGTGCTCGAATCTCTGGCCAAGGGCGGCATGCCGTCGCGCGCCGAGGTGACCGACGCGGCGATGGCAACGCGTGCCGAATGCGTGATGCTCAACAAGGGGCCCTACATCATGCAAACCCTGAAATTCCTGTGCGACGTCTTGAAGCGCATGGAAACCCATCACGAGAAGAAGACGGCGATGTTGCGCCGCTTGAGTATCTCGGACATCGACGTGAGCGAAGCGGTTGAGCACCTCGAGAGGCCTGCAAGTTGCGAGGGCTGAGCGGCGCTGGATGGCTTTGACGCCCATATTCCATTGCCGGTCAGATAAAATGCAGCCCAGAAGAACGGGTGTGGGTGGGTTTTCCTCAGCTCCCGCTGAGATTGGCGGAGCGCTTGCAGTCTTGGGGCGCCGTTCAGGCGTCGGCGATGGACGTCCTGCATCAGTAGGAGCGTGGCTTCGTCGCTTGCCCGGTACGGGCTGGCGATTGTCGCCGCGCTCGCAAGACGCTGCCAGCGACCCCAGCGTTCGTGTGTTCCGCCGCCCTGCAGTTTTTGCCAATGTCCGCCACAATGGGACTATCCTATAGGGCTTGTGCCGACCGCTTCAGATGGGTCCGCCTTCTTCGCGAGCCTCTCGTGGAGGGCTCCAGCCATGCATGACCACTACAGTTCGTTTCTCAAACGCGTTTCGCGATTCCTACATGTACAAGTTCGTCGCTCTGGTAGCGCTGCTGCTCGCCCTGCCGGTGGTCGCCGCCGTGCCGCAATTGCAGGCACCGGACGAGGTACGCCCACTGCTGACCAAGTTCCTGGAACTCGGCGAGGTGGCCGACGCGCCGGAGCAGGCGGCTTTCGAGCGCCGCATGCAGCGCGAGGTGCCTGCCCTGTTGGCGACCGAGGGTTATTTTTCGCCGCAGGTGGCGGTCAAGGAGCGTGACGGAAAACTGCGGGTCGACGTCGATCCGGGGCCGCGTTCGACCGTCGCCAGCGTGGACATCGAAATCCTGGGTGACGTCAGCGCGGCGCGGCGCGAGGCCTTGACCCAGAGCTGGAAACTTCGCCGTGGTCAGCCGTTCCGGCAAGCCGACTGGGACGACGCCAAGCAATCGCTGCTCGCCGATTTGCTGTCGGTAGACTTTGCTGCCGCTCGCCTGCAGGACAGTGCTGCCCAAGTGGATCCCGAGGCGCATCGGGTGACGCTGCGCGTCGTCCTTGCCGCGGGTCCGCCCTACCGTTTTGGCGAACTGAGGATCAGTGGCCTGAAGCGTTATCCGCCGTCGCTGGTCGAGCGCTACAACCACACGGTAGACGTCGGTGAGCCCTACCGCGAGGATCGGCTGCTGGCGCTGCAGGCCGCTTTGCAGGACACCCCGTTTTTCGGATCGGTCGTCGTTTCGCTCGATCGCGGCAAGGACGACGAGCGCTCGCCAGTTGCTCCGGATGGGCGGGTCAGCGCGCCTGTGCTGGTGCATGTTCGCGAGCGTGCGCCGTACCAGGTGTCACTCGGTGCCGGCTACAGTACCAACACCGGCGCGCGCGTCGAGGCCAACTACCGTAGCAGCGATCTCTTCGGTCGTGCCTGGGAGCTGCACACCGGCGTGCGTATCGAGCAGCTGCGCCAGACGGCCTATGCCGATGTCTTCTTTCCGCCCGACAAGCGGCGCCGGCGCGATGGGGTGGGGATGGCCTTCCAGAATTCGGACATCGAGAATCTGGCACTCGAGAGCTTCGCCGTGGGTGCGACGCGCGTACAGCAGCGTGGCAGTGTCGAGCAGCGCCTGGGGCTCAACTGGCAAACGGAAAAGCAGACCCCGAAAGGTTCGCCAACGACCACCAACCAGGCATTGACCGCGCAGGTCGGCTGGACCTGGCGGCACGCGCCGGATCCGCTGAATCCGTCGGACGGGATTTCATTGCAGTTTCAGCTGGGTGGCGCCAGCAAACAGCTGCTTTCCGATCAGGACTTCGTGCGTACCTACCTTCGCTACGCGCAGGG
>LBIU01000629.1 GCA_000987445.1 Candidatus Accumulibacter adiacens
GAGGAATACGGCGGTTCGGGCCTGGGGCTGACGGCGGCGAGCGTGATCATGGAGGAAATCAATCGCAGCGGCGGCAACGCCGCAGCCGTGCATGGCCAGATGTACAACATGGGCACGCTGCTGCGTAGCGGCAGCCAGGCGCAAAAACGGAAGTACCTGCCCGAGATCGCTGCCGGCAAGCTGCGCATCCAGTCAATGGCGGTCACCGAGCCGGGCGCCGGCACCGACACCACGCGTATCAAGACCCGTGCGGTGAAGAAGGACGGCCGCTACCTGATCAATGGCCAGAAGGTGTGGATTTCGCGCGTGCAGCACTCGGACCTGATGGTCCTGCTGGCGCGCACGACGCCGCTCGCCGAAGTGCAGAAGAAGTCCGAAGGGATGTCGATCTTCATCGTCGATCTGCGCGAGGCCATCGGCAACGGCCTGAGCGTGAAGCCGATTGCCAACATGGTCAACCATGAAACCAACGAACTGTTCTTCGACGACCTGGAGATTCCCGAAGAGAACCTGATCGGCGAGGAGGGCAGGGGTTTCAAGTACATTCTCGAAGGCCTCAATGCCGAGCGCGCGCTGATCGCCGCCGAGTGCATCGGCGACGGCTACTGGTTCGTCGACCGCGCCAGCCGCTACGCGAAGGAGCGCGTCGTTTTCGACCGCCCGATCGGCCAGAACCAGGGCGTGCAGTTCCCGATCGCCGAGGCCTTCATCGAGGTCGAGGCGGCCAATCTGATGCGCTTCAAGGCCTGTGCGCTGTTCGACGCGCGGCAGCCCTGCGGCGCCGAGGCGAACATGGCCAAGTACCTGGCCGCCAAGGCCTCCTGGGAGGCGGCCAACGTCTGCCTGCAGACGCATGGCGGATTTGGCTTCGCCACCGAGTACGACGTCGAGCGCAAGTTCCGCGAGACGCGCCTCTACCAGGTGGCGCCGATCTCGACCAACCTGATCTTTTCCCATGTCGCCGAGCACCTGCTCGGGTTGCCGCGGTCTTTCTAGGAAGCCTGCCATGCGCCCGCTCGACGGCATCACCGTGGTCACCCTCGAACACGCCATCGCCGCGCCTTTCTGCACCCGCCAACTGGCCGACCTTGGTGCCCGCGTGATCAAGGTCGAACGACCGCTTACCGGCGACTTCGCGCGTGCCTACGACGAACGCGTGCGCGGTCTGGCGTCGCATTTCGTGTGGACCAATCGCTCGAAGGAGAGCCTTACGCTGGACGTCAAGCACGCCGAGGCGCAGGCCATCCTGGCGCGGCTGCTCGCAGCTGCCGACGTGCTGGTGCAGAACCTGGCGCCCGGTGCGGCCGCGCGTCTCGGCCTGTCCTACGAGGCCCTGCGCGAACGACACCCGCGGCTGATCGTCTGCGACATTTCGGGCTACGGTAGCGACGGACCCTATCGCGACAAGAAAGCCTACGACCTGCTGATCCAGAGCGAGTCGGGATTCCTCTCGGTGACCGGCCTGCCCGACGCGCCGGCCAAGGCCGGCTGCTCGGTCGCCGACATCTCCGCCGGCATGTATGCGCAGAGCAACATCCTCGCTGCGCTGCTGCAGCGGGAGAAGCGCGGGCGTGGTTGCCATATCGAAGTGTCGATGCTCGAAAGCATGGTCGAGTGGATGAGCTACCCGCTCTACTACGCCTTCGACGGCGCGGCGCCGCCGCCACGCGCCGGCGCCGCGCACGCGACGATCTTTCCCTACGGTCCGTTTACCGCCGGTGACGGCAAGACGGTGATGCTCGGCTTGCAGAACGAGCGCGAGTGGCAGCTCTTCTGCGCGCAGGTGCTCGAATCGCCCGAGTTGGCCAGCGATGCGCGTTTCTCCTCGAACTCACGGCGCACGCAGGCGCGCGACGAACTGCGTGCCCTGATCGACGAGCGCTTCGCTCGCCTCAGCTCCGCGCAACTGATCGCCAGGCTCGACGCCGCGCAGATTGCCAACGCACGCATGAACGACATGCACGCCGTCTGGGAGCACCCGCAGCTCAAGGCACGCGGGCGCTGGACCGAGGTCGATACGCCGAGCGGCCCGATCCCGGCCCTGCTGCCACCCGGCGAAGTCGATTCCTTCACCCCGCGCATGGACGCCGTGCCGGCCCTGGGGCAGCACACCGACGCCATCCTGAAGGAACTCGGCTGGGATCCG
>LBIU01000630.1 GCA_000987445.1 Candidatus Accumulibacter adiacens
GGGCAGGTCACCGAGCGCCTGTTCCACCTCACCGCCTGCAACTGCGTGCTCTCCCTGTTCGTCTTCAAGGCCATCGTCGGCTACTGGGTGCTGGCCAGCGCCGGCAGCGCCTCCGAGGCCGCCTGGAACAGCCTGGTGGTGATCGGCGTGTCGGTCGGCATCGGCGCCGCCTTTGGCGTGGCCATTCCGGCGCTGCTACGCCAACTCGGCAACATCGACCGCAATGCCACCGTCGCCTTTGCCGCCGCGACCTTGCTGCTGACGGCAGTAACGCACGCTTTCAGGTTCTCGCCGCTGCTGGCGGCGCTGGCCTTCGGACTGGTCGCCCGACACCGGCGCGCGATCCTCTCGCAAGCGCAGCGCAACTTCGGCACCCTTGGCGACCTGCTGACCGTGCTGTTGTTCGTCTTTGTCGCGGCCTCGCTCGACTGGCAGCAGGTGCGCAGTGGACTCGCGCTGGCACTGGCCGTCATCGCGCTGCGTCTGGCGGTCAAGATGGCGACGACGACCGTCTTCGCCCGTCCCAGTGGCGTCAGTTGGCGCAAGGGCGCGCTGACCGGCCTGGCCATGACGCCGATGTCCGGCCTGGTCATCGTCCTGCTCGAGCAGACCCGACACCTCAAGCTCTACGCGCTCGATCAAGTCGCCGGCCTGGCAGCGATCGTCCTGCTGCTCGAGGTCATTGGCCCGGTGCTTACGCGCCGGGCGCTGGTCTGGGCTGGCGAAACGCGTCAGCAAGAGGGCCGCTGAAGATGCCCCTCGGCGCCTTCAAGGCCAGCGCATCCCTGAGCATGGGAGTCGAGCTCGAGCTGCAACTGGTCAACTGGACCGACTTCGACCTCTCGGGCTCGGCCAGCGACCTGCTGCACCTGCTCGGCCACCATACCTTCCCGGGCGACGTCAAGCCCGAGATTACCGAGAGCATGCTCGAAATCTCGACCGCCGTGCATCACCGCCACGCCGATCTCCTGGCGCAGCTGCGCGACATCCGCGACGCCCTGGTGCGCAGCGGCGATCGCCTCAACATCGCCGTCTGCGGCGGCGGCACGCATCCTTTCCAACGCTGGTCCGAGCGGCGCATTTTCCCCAATCCACGCTTCAATCAGCTATCCACCCTGTACGGTTACCTTGCCAAGCAGTTCACCGTCTTCGGACAACACATTCACATCGGCTGTACCAGTGCCAACGAAGCGCTCTACCTGCTGCATTCATTGAATCGCTACGTGCCCCACTTCATCGCCCTGTCGGCATCGTCCCCTTTCTTCCAGGGAGTCGACACCCAGTTCGACTCAGCGCGCCTGAATTCGGTCTTCGCCTTTCCCTTGAGCGGCCGTGCGCCCCTGCTGTTCGACTGGCAGGAATTCGCGCATCAGTACTTCGC
>LBIU01000631.1 GCA_000987445.1 Candidatus Accumulibacter adiacens
TCCAGTCGCCGATCAACGGCGACCGGCTTTTTCTGACGCCCGAAGAGTCGATGCGCATCCAGAATGTGCTCGACTCGGATATGGTCATGATTCTCGACGAATGCACGCCGTATCCGGCCAGCCACGACGAAGCCGCGGCCTCGATGCGCCTTTCGCTCCGCTGGGCGCAGCGCTCGCGCGCCGCGCACGACCTGCTCGCCAATCACAACGCGCTGTTCGGGATCGTCCAGGGCGGCATGTATGAGGACCTCCGTGACGAGTCCCTGGCCGGCCTCGGCGAAATCGGCTTCGATGGCTACGCCATCGGCGGCCTGTCGGTCGGCGAGCCAAAAGACGACATGGCGAGAATCCTCGCCCATACCGCCCCGCGCCTGCCAGGCGACAAGCCGCGCTACCTGATGGGCGTCGGAACGCCCGAGGATCTGGTGGCCGCGGTCGCAGTGGGCATCGACATGTTCGACTGCGTGATGCCGACGCGAAACGCCCGCAACGGTCACTTCTTCACCCGCCACGGCGATGTCCGGATCAAGAACGCGAAACACAAGACCGACCCGCAGCCGCTCGACGCCAGTTGCGACTGCTATACCTGCCAGAACTTCTCGCGCGCCTACCTCCACCACTTGCATCGGGTGGGGGAAATCCTCGGCGCGCAACTCGGCACCCTGCACAACCTGCACTACTACCATCGCCTGATGCACGAACTGCGCACGGCGATTGCCGCCGGCAGCCTCGCCGAGACCGTTCGGCGCTTCCACGGCAGCCGCCGCCAGCAGCCCGAATGATAGTGCTATAATTTCGGGTTCAATTTGAACCTTCTATTCTAGGAGACTGATGTGCTGATCAGCACCGCCCACGCCCAAACCGCTGCCGCTGCCGACCCAACGGGTGGCTTCATGCAGCTCCTGCCGATCATACTGATGTTCATCGTGCTCTATTTCCTGATGATCCGGCCACAGATGAAGCGTACCAAGGAACACAAGGCACTGATCGAAGCCCTGGCCAAAGGCGACGAAGTGGTCACCGGCGGCGGCATTGCCGGCCGCATTACCAAAGTCAGCGAGAATTTTGTCGCCATCGAGATTGCGACGGCCGTCGAAATCCAGGTACAGAAGCAGGCGGTCACGCTCCTTCTGCCAAAAGGCACCTTGAAGGCACTCTAACCACCTGCCGGGCGGCTGCCTACGGGCAACGCCCGCCTCCTCGGACTGACCAAACGCATTCATGAATCGCTACCCGCTCTGGAAGTACGTTCTCGTCGGCCTGGCAGTGCTGTTCGGCCTGGTCTACACCTTGCCGAACTTCTTTGGCGAATCGCCTGCGGTGCAGATTTCGAGTGCCAAGGCGACACTGAAGATCGACGCCAGCACCCGTGACCGCGTCGCCAGCACGCTGCAGGCGGCCGGGATAGCGAACAGCGGCATCTTTCTCGACAGCAATGGCGTCAAGGTTCGCCTGCTGAGCAACGATAGCCAGTTGCAGGCAAAGGATGTCCTGGAGAAGCAATTCAATCCGGACAGCAGCGATCCGCAATACGTCATCGCCCTGAATCTGTTGTCCAGTTCGCCGCAATGGCTGACCAAGCTGCACGCGCTACCGATGTACCTCGGACTCGACCTGCGTGGCGGCGTGCATTTCCTGCTGCAGGTGGACATGCCGGGCGCACTGACCAAGCGTCTGGACTCGATCGGCGCGGACCTGCGCACCCTGCTGCGCGACAATGACGTCCGCCACGCGGGCATCGACCGCGAAGGCGAGCGCATCGTGATCCGGTTTCGTGACCAGGAAAAGCGCGACAAGGGGCGCTTGACGCTCGAGGAGAATCAGCCCGATCTGCTCCTCGTCGAGCAGGGCGAAGGCAGCGACCTCAAGCTGGTCGCCACCCTGCGGCCGGAAGCCGTCAAGCGCATTCAGGACTTCGCGCTCAAGCAAAACATCACCACCCTGAACAACCGCATCAACGAACTCGGTGTGGCCGAACCGGTGATTGCCCAGCAAGGCGCCGACCGTATCGTCGTGCAGTTGCCGGGCGTGCAGGACACGGCCAAGGCCAAGGACATCCTCGGGCGCACCGCGACCCTGGAAATCCGGATGGTCGAGGAAAGCCCTGGCGCAGTCGAAGCGGCCCTGGCTGGCCAGCTTCCCTTCGGCAGCGAATTGTATGTCGAGCGCGGTGGCGCACCGCTGCTGGTCAAGAAGCAGGTAGTGCTGACCGGCGACCGCCTGACCGATGCCCAACCCGGTTTCGACGGCCAGACCAACGAACCGGCCGTACACCTGACGCTCGACTCACCGGGTGCGCGCATCTTCAAGGACATCACCCGCGACAACGTCGGCAAGCGAATGGCCATCCTGCTGATCGAAAAGGGCAAGGGCGAAGTGGTCACGGCACCGGTCATTCGCGCCGAGATTGGCGGCGGCCGGGTGCAGATTTCGGGGCGCATGACCACCACCGAAGCCAACGATACGGCACTGCTGTTGCGCGCCGGTTCGCTGGCCGCACCGATGGAGATCATCGAAGAGCGCACCATTGGTCCAAGTCTCGGTGCCGAGAACATCGCCAAGGGCTTCCAGTCGACGATGTGGGGCTTTGTCGCCATCGCCGCCTTCATGATCGCCTACTACCTGTTGTTCGGTGTGGTGTCGGTCATCGCCCTGGCCTCCAACCTGCTGTTCCTGATTGCGCTGCTCTCCTTGCTGCAAGCAACACTGACCCTGCCGGGCATCGCCGCCATCGCCCTGACCCTGGGCATGGCCATCGACGCCAACGTGCTGATCAACGAGCGCATCCGAGAGGAACTGCGCAATGGATCATCGCCGCAAGCGGCGATCCACACCGGTTATGAACGCGCCTTCGGCACCATTCTCGACTCCAACATCACCACCCTGATTGCCGGCCTGGCGCTATTGATGTTCGGCTCCGGCCCGGTGCGCGGCTTCGCGGTGGTGCACTGTCTCGGGATCATGACTTCGCTGTTCTCTGCGGTGGTCGTCTCGCGCGCGCTGATCAACCTGATCTATGGCCGGCGCCGCAAGGTCGAGGCACTGGCCATCGGCCAGGTGGCCTGGAAACCGGCCGACGCCGGCTCGGCCACTGTCAAATAGGGACTCGCACGACCATGGAATTCTTCCGGATCAGCAAAGACATCCCCTTCATGCGCCATGCCCTGGTGTTCAACGTCATTTCGTTGCTCACCTTCCTGCTGGCGGTGACCTTCCTTTTCACCCGCGGCCTGCATCTCTCGGTCGAGTTCACCGGCGGCACGCTGATCGAGCTCCACTACACCCAGACGGCCGACCTCGAAAAAGTCCGTGACGGACTCGGCAAGGCGGGCTATACCGACCTCTCGGTCCAACATTTCGGGTCCAGCCAGGATGTGCTCGTCCGCCTGCCGCTGAAGGCCGATCAGAACACGGCCAGCATCGGTCAAGCGGTGATCGAGGCCCTCGCCGTCGAAGCTCCGGGCGCAACCCTGCGCCGCGTCGAGTTCGTCGGCCCGCAGGTCGGCAAGGAACTCGCCGAGAACGGCGCCCTGGCGCTGCTGGTGGTGATCATCGGCATCGTCCTCTACCTCTCCTTTCGTTTCGAATGGCGATTTTCGATCTCGGCGATCATTGCCAACCTGCACGATGTAATCATCATTCTTGGCTTCTTCGCTTTCTTCCAGTGGGAATTTTCGCTCTCGGTTCTGGCGGCGGTGCTCGCCGTGCTCGGCTACTCGGTCAACGAGTCGGTCGTCGTTTTCGACCGTGTCCGCGAGACTTTCAAGAAGACCCGCGGCCTGACCACGCCGCAGGTCCTCGACCACGCCATCACCAGGACCATCTCGCGCACCGTGATCACCCACGGCTCGACCCAGATCATGGTTCTGTCGATGCTGATCTTCGGTGGCGAGACGCTCTATTACTTCTCGCTGGCGCTGACCATCGGCATTTGTTTCGGCATCTATTCGTCGGTACTGGTCGCCAGCCCGCTGGTGATGTGGCTCGGCGTCTCACGCGAGCAGTTCGTCA
>LBIU01000632.1 GCA_000987445.1 Candidatus Accumulibacter adiacens
TCGCCGGTGGTGTCGCCGACCCCGTCGACGCGCAGCGTGTAGTCGCCGGCCACCAGGTCGAAGACGCTCAGGCCGTTCTGCGAATCGCTGCTCTGGAAGGGACGATCGGACACCAGGGTGCCGCGCGGCCCGCTCAAGGTCCAGAGCAGCCTGCCATTGTCGGTCAGCGAGTCGAAATACAGACGCGTGCTGTCGCCGAGCGTGAACCGGTAGGTGTCCTGCTGGCCGAAATCGATGCGCCCGGCGACGACGCCGGGCAGGCTCGCCCAGGGATGCACGATCTGACCCCCATTGCCGCGGCCGCTGGCGTCGGCCAGCGTCGTGCCACTGCCGTCGTCGGCTCTCAGGTACATCAGCAAGCCGGCCTCGTCGCCGACCAGCGTGCGGTCCTTGTTGTCGGCAATCTGCTGCGCGCTGCGCACGCCGTTCCACAGGCGAACATCGTCGACCGCGCCCTGAAACACCGCGTAGCTCTCCAGGTTGCTACCGATCAGCAGCGGATTGTCATTGGAGCTGGCGGGGGTCCTGGCGAGCGCGCCACTGGCCGCCTCGACGCCGTCCAGGTAGATCTTCATCACCCCGGTCGCGCTGTCACGGTCGAGGACCACGGCGACATGGTGCCATTGACCAGCGACGACGCTGCCGGCGGCGGTATCGATGTGGTTGTTGGCGTTGTTGCCGGTCGACAGGTGCAGATAGCCCGCCGAATTGAGCCACAGGGTGTAGGTGCGCTGATTGCTGTTGCCGTTGCCCTTGTAGAACAGCGCCTGCCAGGTACTGGCGTAGGCGTCGACCTTGAACCACCCTTCGAGCGTCAGCGAGCCGGTCAGATCGATGTCGCCATTGCTGGCCACCTGTGCGTAGCGCAGGCCGTTGACATTCAGCGCGCCAGCGAGCCGACCCTCGGTGGCGAACTGATCGAGGCCATGGCTGACACCGGGAACGATGTCGACGAGGTCGTCAGTGATCTCCAACAGATTGAAGCTGTAATCGATGCTCGCGCTGTACTGCGTCTGCCAGATGCGGCCTTCGACGATCAGCGTGTAGGCGCCGCTTTCGTCGAGCGTGAAGATGTCGACGTCGTTGAGGTTGCTGGGCCCGAAAACCTGCCGACCGTAGGGATCGAACAGGCGCCAGGTCAGACGGTCGGCGCCGCTGCTCAGCATCTGGCGATCGAGGTAATAGCGCGTGCCGGCGGTCGCCTCGAAGCGGTAGACGTCGGTCTCGTTGGCCGGGTCGAGCCGGCCGCTGACCACGCTGTTACTGGTGAAGGCGGTCGCCGCGGCAATGTCCAGCAACCGGAAGCTGAAATCGCCGATCTGATCAGACTGCGGGTCGAGGGTCAGCGTGTAGTCGCCGGCGAGGAGGTCGAGCAGCGGGCTGGTGGTGCCGAGCTCGTGCGATTCGGAGCCGTAGAAACGGCGGTTGCTGATCTCGGTGCCGCGTGGCCCG
>LBIU01000068.1 GCA_000987445.1 Candidatus Accumulibacter adiacens
TGGCGCTTGCGGCGAATGCTGCCGACGTAGTCGTGGCCTTCGCGCATCTTGTCGATGACCTTGCCGATTTCCTCGGGCGGGTTCTGCAGGTCGGCGTCGAGGGTGACGATGATCTGCCCGCGCGCATGCTCGAAGCCGGCCATGATCGCCATGTGCTGGCCGGCGTTGGCGGCGAGCAGAATGGCGCGGGTGACATCCGGGCGCCGCTCATACTGTTCGCGGAGCAGTGCCGCCGAACGATCACGGCTGCCGTCATTGATGAACACCACCTCGTACGGCGACTCGAGTTGGTCGAGTGCTGGGTAGAGGCGGGCGAACAACGTCGGTAGCCCGTCCTCTTCGTTATAGACGGGAATGATGACGGAGATTTCTGGGGGGATCATGGTGGGCTCAGGCCTCTGGTTCTTGATCTTCAAGCTGCGGCCGAGTCGCTGAGTGCGGCGCAGACACGGTCCACATCGGCATCGCTCATGGCCGGAAAAAGCGGCAGGGTCACGATTCTGGCGCCGACATCTTCGGCCTGCGGAAATTGTCCGGCATGAAAGCCGAGTTGCCGGTAGAGGCTGAAGAGGTGCAGCGGCGGGTAATGCACGCCGACGCCGATACCCGCGGCCTTCATCGCCGCGATGAAGGCGCCGCGGTCGCGGCCGGTCGGCAGCAGCGGCTGAAACATGTGCCAGTTGCAGTTGCTGAAATCTTCGAGCGGCAGTGTCAGGCCAAGCGCCCGGTCGATTTTCTCGAAGTAGCGCCGGGCCAGGGCGCGACGCCGCTCGGTGAATTCCTGCAGGCGTCCGAGTTGACCGAGGCCGACCGCGGCGGCGACGTCGGTCAGGTTGAACTTGCCGCCAAGGACGTCCACGTCCATCGTACCGTCGGCCGCGCGCTTGACGCCCTGCAACCGGCGGCGCTCGCAGAGTCCGACGTCGATGTCGGCTGGCAGCACCAGCGCGCCGCCCTCGCAGGTGGTGAGGTTCTTGTTGGCATGAAAGCTGAACGAGACGAAGTCGCCGATGCTGCCGATCGCCTGCCCCATCCACGCCGCGCCGAATGCTTGCGCGGCGTCTTCGACGACGCGCAGACGATGTCGGTCGGCAATCGCGTACAGCCGGTCACGGTCCACCGGCAGCCCGGCCAGGTCGACCGGAAGCAGCGCCTTCGTGCGTGGCGTGATTGCGGCTTCGATCTGCTCCAGATCGATGTTGCGCGTCACCGGGTCGATGTCCACCAGTACCGGCGTGGCACCGACTTCGAGGATCACGTTGGCGGTCGCTACCCAGGTCAGCGGCGTACTGATCACCTCGTCGCCCGGGCCGACGCCGGCCAGGCGCAGCGCCACCTCGAGGGTCGCGGTACCGGAGTTGAAGGCGCGCACCGGGCGGCCACCGCAGATCGCCGAAAGTGCCGCTTCGAAAGCCTGTACTTTCGGGCCGCTGGTGATCCAGCCCGAGCGTAGTACTTCGCAGACCGCGGCGATGGTCGCTTCGTCGATCGACGGGCGGGTGATCGGCAGCATTGGCAGGCTTGACTGAGACGTCGACATCGCGGCACTCATGAGTTGGCCACCAGGATTACCCCGATGATGATGAAACCGATGCCCAGTGCTTTTTGCATCACCAGGATTTCCCCGAACCAGTAGTGCGCGATCAGCGCGTTGATCACATAGCCGATCGACAGCATCGGATAGGCGATGCTCACCGGTACCCGCGACAGGGCCATGATCCACACCACGACGCTGACCACGTAGCAGGCCAGGCCGGCGATGATCGTCGGTTGGCTGGCGACCTTGAGGCCGATCGGGATGATGTTGGCGAGCGCAAAATCGAAATGCCCGATGGCATTGGTGCCGGCCTTGAGAAACAGCTGCGCGGCGGCGTTGAGCAGCACGCCGGTGAGTACCAGAGCAATGGCGACCAGGGTCATTTCAGTTCATCGCTCGGTCGTTGCCAGGTGCGGTGAGGGCTGCGACCGGTTTCTCGACGATCACATAGCGCCGGTTGCGGGCAATCTCGTTCATCGGCAGCTTGGTGGCAGCCAGGCGTTCGAAAACGTCGTGGGTCATGACAGCGAAGGCCTCGCGGTCCTGACGCCAGCGCAACACGAACTCGTCGATTGTCGGAATCCACTTGTGCGGCTCCAGCTCGATGCCGAAGGACAGCTCATTCTGCGTCTGGACCATGGTCAGCGTGCGCTTGATGTAGAAGGGCAAGGTCTGCTCGTAATAGTCGACGCTGTAGAAGGGTACGCCGGGCTTGAGTCGGGGCAGCGCCTGCGCGGCCAAGCCACGCGTGGAACTGTAGGGCGCCAGGTGATCGTGGCCGAGCAAGCCGGCGCTGGTACTGAGCAGGCCGCCGATGGCCAGGATGGCCACCGCGGCGCCGTTGCGCTGCCTCCATACCAGAAACATCGCTGCGATGAAGCTGGCCAGCGATACCACTGCCGCGCCGGTCAGCCAGTGTCTGACCCCTTGCAGCATTTCCAACGAGTACGAGTCGCCGGCCAGGCGCAACACCCGTGGCGCCACCGCCAAGGCCACTACCGCCAGCGTCACGAGGAGCGCCAGATGGATCAGCCAGCTGCGCCGCGACAGGCGGGCCATATGGCGGCCGCCGAGCAGCGCCAGGGCCGGGAAGACCGGCAGGATGTAGGGTGCCATCTTCGAACTGGAGACGCTGAAGAAGGCGAAAGTAGTGACGATCCACACCAGCAGGAAGCGGTCGGCGCTGAAACGTCCCGCCGCTCCCCGACTCCACGACTTGAGCAGCGTATGCACCAGCAACAGCGACCACGGCAGTGCGCCCAGCGCATACACCGCCAAGAAATACCAGCCCGGCTCGTCGCGGCGATGCACCGTCGATAGGAAGCGCTCGAAGTGCTCGTGGATGAAGAAGAAGCGCGGGAATTCGGGATTGGCCAGCGATACCGCCACGAACCACGGCGCGGCGATGAGCAGGAAGAGCGCCAGCCCGCTCAGCGGCGACAGCCGTTTCCATGGCGAGAGGTCTCGGTTGAGCAGCGTGTAGCCGACCAGCGCCGCGCCGACCAGTACCAGTGCGACCAGGCCCTTGGAGAGCACCGCCAAGGCCACCGCGCTCCAGGCGAGCAGCATCCAGCGCCGGCTGACGCTGCGCTCATCGTTCTGCGCAAAGAGGAATGCGGTCCACGCCAGCTGCAGAAAGAACGACAAGCCCATGTCCAGGGTGATCAGGTGCCCGAGAACGACGAACAGCAGCGAACTGGCCAGGATCGCTGCCGCCAGATGACCCGCCAGCGGGCCCCACAAGCGCCGTCCCGTCCACCAGGCGAGCAGCACGCTCAGGAAGCCGGTCAGCGCCGGCCAGAGCCGCGCTGTCCATTCGCTCTCGCCGAAAACCTTGTAGCCGGCCGCCGTCGCCCAGTACTGCAGAGCCGGCTTCTCGAAGTATTTGAATTCGTTGAGGCGGGGCGTCACCCAATCACCGCTGGCCGCCATTTCGCGCGGGATTTCCGCATAGCGCCCCTCGTCCGGGCGAACCAGCGCACGTTGGTCGAGCGTGCCGAACCAGACCGCCGCCAGGGTGATCCACAGGATCGCGATCAGACTTCTGCTCATGCCTCTTTCATCGCGTGAGACGCGCCCCGTCCGCACCGCAAATGGCCGGCAGATAGCGACCGCAGTCGTTGTCGGGGCGAGGTTTCATGGGGGCGGGCCTGTGGTCTGCGAGTAGAGCGGGGGATCAGCGCGACCTGCGCTGCCATCAGGCGGGATTATACACGCTCGTCGCTGGCCGCCTGGCAGCAGCCGCCCAAGCGGCGAATGGAAGGAACATTAACGGTCGAATGGGTTTCCCTCGCTTGACGGACTAGATCGGAATTGCATCTGCAATCAACGCCAAAAGGGAATTCATCATGTTGAGGACATCCGCGTTTGCCTTCCTGGTCGCTATCCTGTTTTCAATGCCCGCATTTGCCGATGAATGCGGCAAGTGTCATTGAAATAGGTCACCTGCCGGGCCAAGGACTGGGAGATCAGCAAACACGCGACGTGAGTACGGTCAAGAAGGACCGGGCGACCTGCGCCACCTGCAAGATCTGCCCCATGCACGATGGCAACCACGAGGTGCGATCCGCCTGGGGCGTCCTCGCCGTACGCCTGCCGCTACCCGAGGATCCGACCTGGAAGGCCGCCCAGATCACCCTTCCGCAGGCTCTCGGCGTCCTCGACCCGCAGGGCAATCCGACCGCCCGCCTGGAGGCCGTCAAGGCGGCCGACGTCGCGCGCCTGGATCAAGCCAGCTTCGACAAGGCGCGCAAGAAGATGATCAAGACCGGTCGTCAGTGCCGCGCGGAGAGCTTCGCCCGCGACGAGCTTGAAAAAGGCGACCAGATCATTCGCCAGGAGGCCGACCACCAGCTGGCCGAGGTGATCCGTATCGTTGCCGGTCTGTACCAGCATCGCGTGCTGAGCAAACCCGCCGACTACGCCTGCCAATTCTCGGACCTGCTCGCTTTCCACAATGCGCCGACACCGATCGAGCCCAAGCTCTTTGTCATGCATGTGAAGCACCTGGCCAAAGACTAGGCGCGACTCATCGGAGGAAATATCGGCAGGCGTAATCGTGTGCGATGCCGGGTCTGCAGCTGAGGCGGACGATCGCGTCCTCCGGCCCTGGCTGTCACGGCCAGGATTGCATCGTGCCGCGCGTGCCGCATCGGTGCCGAATGGCCGTATTCGATCCGGGAACAGCTCCATCCGAACGGTCAGCTTGCGCAGAGCTGCGGCGGCTGCGTCGAGGATCTACTGCACGTTGATCACCCGCATCCCGAACTGCCTGCCGCCGGGGCGGTCGAGGAGGCGGATGGTTGTCTGGCGTGGGACGAAGCCGGCAGGCATTGGCAGGCTGCCGTGAACGATTTCGTAGGCGCCGACTTTGACCGCGACCGGATCGAGGGCAATCGTTGTTTCCGTGCCGCCTGCCGTCCGGCCGGCGACATGCAGTTGCATTAGGCCTGAAAACGGGGCAGCTTTCGCCTCTCCTCGCGTGAACACCATGTCATAGCCGAGCTTGTCTCCGGCGACCTTGAAATCCGCTGCACGAATCGCGATCATGCCGCTGCGCGGATCCGGCGGCAGCGCTGTGAGCAATGCCTCGATATGGTCACGCTGCCTGGCAAGATCGCGATGGTTGGCCGCCAGCTCGCCAGCCATGCGATTTTGCGTGGCCAGCGCGTCTTCGAGCTGGTGATTGCTTTGTGCCAGTTGAGCGGCGAGGCGCGAACGCTCATGCTCTGCCGAATCCAAGGCTGTGCGCAGCTCGCTTGCCTCTTCGGCCGACAGCCGCGGCGGCATCAGTTTCTGCTGCGCGTAAAACAAGGCGCCCGCGCCGATTGCTATGCCGAATAGCAGCAGCCACAGCCAGTTCGGGATCCACTTGCGCGAGCGGCGCGATTCATAGCGATCGAAGACAACGGGTTTGGATCGTCCGAACATTTGCTCTCGAATTCTTGCATTGCTGCATTCTTGCGTTGAGGAGGGTAGCGCGTACCGTTCGACTGCTGCCGGTCCGGTGGCCGATAGATTGCACTCGCTTGCGTCGTGCGGGCAAGCAAGACCTTGGCCAGGGCGTACGCCGCAGCAAGCAGCACAGTGCGCCGATGAAGCCGCTAGCGATCACTTTACGGGTATTGAAGGAATCGAAATCCAACAAAACCGTCGAGAGTGTATGAGCTTCGACCAAGAAACGTCAATCCATCGAGTGTGGCCGCAGTTGATGGCTGCAGGCAGGCGTCGTCTCGCGGCGGGCGATGGCCGCTGTCCTTGTTTGGCGTCGGGCGCTGGCGGGCGAAGCAGAAATGGCGGAAACTGGCTTCGTCCTTGCGTTGTGGCTCAGGCCGAAGCTGCGTTTCGGCGTGCTCTCGAAAGGTCTCTGCGCACGCTGCGTGGTGCGCTCGCCGCGGTGGTCATCACCCTCTCCTCCATCGCTTATCGTAAGCTTCCTGGCGTGCTTGTCAGGTCATTTTTCTAGAGTGAGCCGAGATGGATCCTTCTACCTGCCTGGACGGCCTGAGTCCTGAACGCCGCGCCTCGATGCTCGCCGCCGCCTACGAGATCCGCGAGTGTTACCGCGTTCTCGAAAAGGCCGGCATCAATCTCGTCGGCGAAGTCCTGCGCGGGCAGGGCGAGTTCGTCGAACTCGAGCACTATCCGCGCGACGACGTTTTCGACAGCGAAACGCATGCGCAGTATTACTACCATACGCATCGCGACGGCGAACTCGAGCATGGCCACTTCCATCTCTTTCTTCG
This sequence comes from Candidatus Accumulibacter adiacens, assembly GCA_000987445.1. Taxonomy (GTDB): domain Bacteria; phylum Pseudomonadota; class Gammaproteobacteria; order Burkholderiales; family Rhodocyclaceae; genus Accumulibacter; species Accumulibacter adiacens. The sequence goes on from LBIU01000068.1 coordinate 6,283, forward strand.
CGCTGGCGGCATGCCGCCGGGCAGCTATCCGCTCGCCTACCCGCAGGCGAGCGAGGTCTGGCCGGCCGGCGATGAGGCGCTTGCTCACCTGGTGGCGATATCCATGGACGGCTGGGGTTATCCGATCGGTCTCTTCTGCACCAACCGCTGGGTGACGGCCGAGGCTTGGTATCCGGCTGAGCAGACGATTGCCATGCTCGATCACTTCGCCATCGACCATGCCTTCCCCAACTGGGCGCTGAATCGCTGGCTCACGGCGATGCTGACGCTCTATCGCCCGCAGGTCGAGTCGCTGATCCGGCAACGCGACGAGGTCGTCGCCGAGTGGCAGGCCAGAGAGCCGAGCGCCGATGTCTTCGAGGACCGGCATCTGGAGATCACCGGCTACCTGCCGATTGATGTCAAGGCACTGACCCTGGCGCTTGAAGCGGCGGCAGGGAAATGAAGTTCCGCGCCGCCGCAGCCGCTGCAATCAGGTGTAAGAATTGAAGATCTCACGCGACTGTTAGAAGTATCCCGGCCGTGCATTGCCTGGGAAAGTGTTCCTCAAGCGATCAGTGGCGGGGTGCTGAGCAGGTGGCCGTGATCGTCGCTCGAGCGAGCCCGCAAACTGTGAAATGAAGGATAATCGTGAACGTTGTCGGGGATGTTGGCCGCTTTTCTGCGTCGCTGCTCCTGAGTTCGATGCTTTCCACTTCCGTCAGCTGCCAGCAGGCGGCGCCTGACCATTCAAGAAGACACCTACGACGCTTCGGAGAACACGCATGTTGACTTGCCGGGAGGTCACCCAATTACTGTCGGAAGCGCAGGAACGCAACTTGACGCTTGCCGAACGCCTGCAGCTGCGGGTTCATCTAGCGATGTGCCGGGGTTGTGCCCACTTCAAGAAGCAGATGAGCTTCCTGCATGACGCCTGCCGTCGGTACGTCGGCGAGCCGGCGAGCAAAGAGCGTGCCGAGTAGTCGGCGAGTTTTCGGTGGCTTCTCGGCCCTTGTTGCCCGTGACGCCTGCCTAGCCCCGTGCAAACCCTTCGTGAAGCAATGACCAGCGCCTCGGAAACTCCTTTTTTTTCGCTGATTCTGCCGGTGCTCAACGAGGCGCCGACGGTCGTCAGCCAATTAAGAAAGCTGCAGGGCCTGCGCGCACGTGGTGCCGAGTTGCTGGTCGTCGATGGTGGCAGTAGTGATGGCACGCTGGCGCTGGCCGCCGCCGGCGCTGACCGGCTGCTGGAGGCGCCGCGCGGGCGGGCGCTGCAGATGAACGCCGGGGCGCGGGCCAGTCGCGGCGAAGTGCTGCTCTTCGTGCATGCCGATACGACGCTGCCGCTCGACGCCGACGCGCTGATTCGCCGGGCGATGGCGAGCGGCGCGGCCTGGGGACGCTTCGATGTCTCGATCGACAGCCGCCATCCGCTGCTGCGGGTGGTGGCCGGAATGATGAACTGGCGCTCGCGGCTGACCGGGATCGCCACCGGCGATCAGGCGATCTTCGTCCGCCGCGACGCCTTCCTGGCCATTGGCGCTTTTCCGGAAGTAGCGCTGATGGAGGATATCGCGCTCTGCAAACGCCTCAAACGTATTGCCAGGCCGGCGTGTTTGCGCGCCCGGGTGACGACCTCCGGACGGCGCTGGGAGAAGCATGGCGTGCTACGCACCATCGTCCTCATGTGGCGTTTGCGGGCCAGCTATTTTTTTGGTGCCGACCCGCAGCAGCTGGCGCTTCGCTATGGCTATTCTCCGCGCCAGCCCTGAGCCGCCGGCGCTGGCTGTTTTTGCACGTGCGCCGCAGGCGGGCGCTGCCAAGACGCGGCTGATTCCTGCCCTCGGTGCTGCGGGTGCGGCACGCTTGCAGCGCCGGCTGACCCTGTATGCGCTGGCAGTAGCCAGGGGCGCTGCCCTGGGCGGGGTCAGCCTGTGGGTTGCGCCGGACGGCCGCCATCGCTTCTTTCGGGCGCTGCGTCGGTGCTGCGCCATCGAGCTTCGCGAGCAATGCGGTGAGGACCTGGGCGCGCGCATGGCGGCGGCCTTTGCCGCCCATGTCGGCCCGCTGCTGCTGATCGGTACCGATTGCCCGGCGCTGCAAGCCGAGCATCTTGCGGCGGCGGCTCTGGCGTTGAGCGGCGAAAAGGATGAGCATGGTAGCGGGCATGACGGTGGCAACGATGCGGTCTTTATCCCGGCCGAAGACGGTGGCTATGTGCTGGTCGGCTTGCGTCGCCCGCAGCCCGGTCTTTTCGAAGGGGTCGATTGGGGCAGCGATCAGGTCATGGCGCAGACGCGGCAGCGCCTGACGGCGCTGGCCCTGCGTTGGTGCGAGCTGCCGGCGCTCTGGGATGTCGATCGACCGCCCGATCTGACAAGGCTGGCGACGCTGGCCGGTTTTGCGACCGCCAGCGAGCACACCGGCGGGCGGGTAGCGACGCGCTTCGAAACACGCCTCGGCGACCCGTGCCGCGAGGCGCATTGCTGAAGCAGGCGCCGGCAGCAGCTTGCCTGCTGCCGGAGTTCCCCGCTTCAAGCCAACTACTGGGTCTGCTGAATGCCGGCCAGCAGCCAGCCGCCCTTGCCCTGGCGCGGCTTGACGAGGTGCCACACCTCGTCGATCGCCTCGGCGGCGGCGTCCTTGTCTTCACGAATCAGACCGGAGAAACGGACGCTGACCACGTAGCGGCTGGCCTCTTCGGCGACATCGAGCACTTCGGCCTCGATGGTCACCACGTCGGTTTCCTGTGCCGCGTCGCCGCGCTCGGCGATGGCCATCTTGATCTCGGCAAACATCTCGGGAGTGGTGAACTCGCGGATGTCGTCGAGGTTGCCGGCGTCGTTGGCTGCCTGCAGGCGAATGAAGCTGACTTTGGCGTTGCGCACGAAGCCGGCGGCATCGAAGTCCTGCGGGATGTGGCCGCAGCCGGCGACGGGAGCTTCCGGGGCGGCGTCAGGGAACGCGCTGGCGGCGGCAGGCACGGGTGCGGCGGAGCCTCCGGAGAAGGGCGCGTCGGTCGTCGAGGAGGGCAGCTTCGGCGAATCATGATGACCTCGATTGGTCGGCGCATTGCCGGCGCCGGCAGCGGCGTATTGCAGGCCACCCGGAGCACCGGCTCCGGCCTGTCGGGCGGCGGCGCGGCGGCGCATGATGAAGCCGACGACCAGCACCGCGGCCATCACCAGCAGGCCGATCATCAGCATCGAGGCCAGTTCTTCGCCGAAGCCAAGGTGTGAAGCCAGGGCGGCCAGGCCGAGGCCGGCGGCCAGACCCGCGAGCGGCCCCATCCACGAACGTTTCGGCTGGGCTGCCGCAGCGGCCGTTGGCGCCTTGGCGGCGCCCGGTGCAGCTGCTGGCGACTTGTCGGCGCTGACCGCGTCGCGCTGCATGCCCGAGGACTTTCCACCGCCGAGGCGCTTGCCAGCGGCGTCGGCATCGCCGACAGTGAGGGTCAGGCCGAGAGCCAGGACGGCTGCCAGCAAGGAGAAGGTTTTCATGGTTGTCCTCTGAAATCCGGATTGAAGAAGGAGCCACAATAGATTGACGGAACTCTGCAGAAAAGCAGAATTCTTTCCACTGATACATCGAAAAACCTGAGGTATTGGCGGTCTCGGGTGTTGCTGCCGACAGCTCTCGGCAGGGTGGCTGCGCAAAGCGGCCTGAAACGGATCAGGCGGCGTTTCCAGACGACCGCGAACGGCCGCGCGAGCGTGCTGGTTGAGGCGGCGCCAGTGTCGGGTCCGGAGGGGTTTTTCGGGAGCGGCCCGGTGTGCGCGGCGTGGCGCCAAAAACCTGGTCGCGGGCCACCTGAATGATGGCGACGATGGCCGGATGGCTCAAGCGACGCTCGGTGGTGATCGCGAAAAGCTGTTCGGCGATCGAGTCGATACGGCCGATGGGCTGCACACGATACTGATCGCTGACGTAGGCGGCGATCGCCGTCGGCGCGGCGAAAAGACCGGCTCCGGCCTGTCCGAAGGACTTGAGCAGCGCGCTGTCATCGAATTCGCCGACGATGCGCGGATGCAGGCGGTTGGCTTCGAACCACTGTTCGAGGCGCAAGCGGATTGCCACATCGTCTCCGGGCATCAGAAAGGGGGCGCCGTTGAGCCGTGCCGGAAAACTGCCGCTCAGCGTTTCGAGCAGGCCTGGTGCGCCGAAGACGGTGAGGTCGCTTTCGCCGAGTGGGTGGCTGTAACCGCGGACATTCAAGTTCGCCGGCATCGGGCGGTCGGCGATCACCATGTCCAGGCGATGCACGGCGAGGTCGGCAAGCAGGCCGGTCAGGCGTCCTTCGCGACAGATCAGGCGCACCGCTTCCGGCAGATGCAACACGGGTTCGACCAGCCGCAGGGCAACGGATTTGGGCACCGAGTCGGCAATTCCCACGGCGAAGGGCAGGCTCTGGGTCATCGTCTGGTCGCGCGCGACTTCCAGCAGCTCGTCACCGATGGCGAATATTTCCTCGGCGTAGCTGAGGATGCGCCGCCCGGCGTCGGTGAGTTCCAGGCCGCGGCCGACGCGGCGAAAGAGCTCGACCCCGAGCGAGTCTTCGAGCTCGCGCAACTGGCCGCTGACGGCCTGCGGCGTCAGATGCAGTTGTTCGCAGGCGCGAGCGATGGCGCCGCACTTGGCGACCATCCAGAAATAACGCAGGTGCTTGTAGTTGAGCGAGGCCATGAGGGTCCGCAAAAAGGGTCGGAAACAGGCAATAAAAACCGATCTATCGAGACAGTATATTCGATTTGTCGGATGTCTCTTCATATCCTAGACTGCCTCTTCCGATCAACGCAAGAGCAACGCAAGAGAGGAGCTTTCATGCATATCGTCACTCAAGCCAGGGGCTTTGATCTCAGCGAGGAAGTGCGCCAGCACATCCATCGGCGCCTGGGCTTTTCGATCGACTGGGCGCATGACCGCGTCAGCCGTATCCTGGTGGTTCTTTCCGATATCAACGGGCCGCGTGGTGGCAAGGACAAGCGCTGCCGCATCCAGGTCGTCGTTGCTGGCGCGGGCGACGTGCTGGTCGACGACACGCAGGGTGATCTCTACGTGGCCATCGATCGCGCCGTCGATCGCGCCGGGAGGACGCTGGCACGCCGGGTGGCGCGGCAGCGCCAACGGCAGCCTGGCCGCGTCAGCGAAGCCCGCACGGAGCTGACGGCCAGTGCCGAGGCAGCCATCGCCGACGTGACGCATTGAGCGGCTTGAAATCTTTTTCCTACAGGAGTTCACAATGAGTACCTTCAATATCCAGCCGGCGGCGCGTACCGCGACGAGTAGTGGCCAGTCGGTCGTGGCCACCAATACGGTGATCCGCAACACCTACCTGCTGCTGTCGATGACCCTGCTGTTCTCGGCGCTCACCGCCGGCGTCTCGGTGGCACTGAAGCTGCCGCATCCCGGGCTGATCGTGACTCTGCTCGGTTACTTCGGTCTGCTCTTCCTCACCAACCGGCTACGCAACAGCGGCTGGGGCGTGGCCTCGGTGTTCGCCCTGACCGGCTTCATGGGTTACACCCTGGGGCCGATCATCGGTCACTACCTCGGCCTGGCCAATGGCGGCCAGACGGTGATGATGGCCATGGCCGGCACGGCGACGATCTTCGTCGGTCTGTCGGGCTACGCGCTGACCACGCGCAAGGACTTCAGTTTCATGGGCGGCTTCCTGTTGGTCGGCGTTCTGGTCGCTTTTCTGGCCGGGCTGGGGGCGATCTTCTTCGAGATTCCCGCTCTGTCGCTGACCGTCTCGGCGGCCTTCGTGTTGCTGATGTCGGGGCTGATCCTCTACGAAACCTCGAACATCATCCACGGTGGGGAAACCAACTACGTGATGGCCACGGTGACCCTCTTCGTCGCCATCTTCAACCTCTTCACCAGCCTGCTGCACCTGTTGGGCTTCATGAACGGTGACGATTGAGCAGACGGGCGACCGGCAGTTCTCACCCCGTCCGGTCTGACTGCTCGCTGTATCGGGAGGCTGTGGCAGGGCTGTCGCCGGCCCGACCGCCTTCCTGCTGGCCACGCTGAGTGGCCAGCGTCGTTGCGCCGGCTGCGTCGGGGTGGGGAAAAGTTCGCTATAATCCGCCGCGAACCGTTCTCATCTTCCCCTCTTCACGCGGCCACAGGCAGGCCCCAGGGAGCTTCTCCCATGCGCAACGAATCGCTGACCCCGGAGGCCATTCCGGATTCACTGGTCGGCTTCACCCCGCCGACTTCACCGGCCAGTTCGCGGCATGCCGACGGGACGCTGGTGGACAAGTACGGCCGGCACGTGAGCTACGTTCGCCTGTCGATTACCGACCGTTGCGACTTCCGGTGCAGCTACTGCATGGCCGAGGAGATGACTTTCCTGCCGCGGGCGCAGGTGCTGAGCCTCGAGGAATGCCTGCGCCTGGCCAGCACTTTCGTCGATCTCGGGGTCACCAAGCTGCGCGTCACCGGCGGCGAGCCGCTGGTTCGTCAGAACGTGATCTGGCTGCTCGAACGACTCGCCGTTCTGCCCGGCTTGAAGGAGTTGGTGATGACCACCAACGGCTCGCAGCTCGATCGATTTGCACCGGCCTTGCTCGCGGCCGGCGTCAAGCGCATCAACATCAGTCTCGACACCCTGCGTGCCGAGCGCTTCAAGGCCATCACCCGCGTCGGCGAGCTGGCCAAGGTGCTGCGCGGTCTTGATGCGGCGCAGGCGGCCGGTTTCCAGGGGCTCAAGTTGAACACGGTGATGATGCGCGGCACCAACGACGACGAGTTCCCGGAGATGGTCGAGTTTGCCGTCGCGCGCGGGATCGATATTTCCTTCATCGAGGAAATGCCACTCGGCGAAATCGGCCATGGTCGCCAGTCGACCTATATCAGCAGCGAGGAAACGATGGCGCGACTGGCGGAGCGTTTCGTGCTCCTGCCGTCCACCGAAAGTTCGGGTGGACCGGCGCGCTACTGGCGCATTCCGGGAACGTCGACGCGCGTCGGCTTCATTTCGCCGCACAGCCACAATTTCTGCGACAGCTGCAACCGCGTGCGCATCACCGCGCGCGGCGAACTCTACCCCTGCCTGGGCAATAACGACGCCAGTCAGCTGCTGCCGCTGCTGCGCGCCCATCCGACCGACGACCGCCCACTGCGCGCGGCCATCGTCCATAGCATGGGCATCAAGGCCAAAGGCCACGACTTCAGCAATCAGATGAACGCCCCGCAGGTGGTGCGCTTCATGTCCATGACCGGTGGTTGAGCGCTGCTCGCTTCTCCCGCAATTGGAGAAGAGCGTTGCGTGCGTCGCGTAGGCGACTTTCAGATCAAGTGGTCAGTCATCCACCCACCTTCAAGGCCAGTCGCCATGAGTCTCACTGCCCGTTTCAGCTGCCTGAGCGATTTCGACCCCGACGCGCTGTCGGTCGAGCAGGCGCGTGCCTTCATTCGCAGTCAACTGACCCGGGTCGGCACCCGCGAGCGCGTGGCGCTGCGCAGCGCCCTGGGTCGCGTGCTGGCCAGCGACGTGATCGCGCCCTTCAATGTCCCGGCGCACGACAATTCGGCCATGGACGGCTACGCGCTGCGCCACGCCGATCTCGCGAGCAGTGGCGAGACGCGCCTGCGCGTGATAGGCGCGGCACTGGCCGGCAAGGGGTTCGCGGGCTCTGTCGGCGCCGGTGAGTGCGTGCGCATCATGACCGGCGCACTGCCGCCGGCGGGATGCGACACGGTGGTGATCCAGGAGGTGGTCGAACTCGACGGCGAGCAGCTCATCGTCCCGGCCGGCCAGCGCGCCGGCCAGAATATCCGGCGGGCCGGCGAGGACCTGGCTGCCGGCAAGCCGGCGCTTGCCGCCGGGCGGCTGATCCGCCCGGCAGAACTCGGCCTGATGGCTTCGCTCGGCTGTGCCGAGGTCAGCGTCTACCGCCGTCTGCGGGTCGCTTTCTTCTCGACCGGCGACGAGCTGTGCTCGATCGGTACGCCGCTCGCCGACGGCGAGGTCTATGACAGTAATCGCTACACGATTTTCGGCATGCTCACTCGTCTCGGCTGCGAGGTCCTCGACCTCGGTGTCGTCCGCGACCATCCCGCGGCCCTCGAAGCGGCCTTTCGCGAGGCCGCCGCCGCGGCCGACGTGGTGATCACCAGCGGCGGTGTTTCGGTCGGCGAGGCCGATTTTGTCAAACCACTGATGGCGCAACTCGGCGAAGTGCTGTTCTGGAAGATCGCCATGAAACCAGGCCGCCCGATGGCTTTCGGTCGCCTCGGCTCTGGCGGCGGCGGCAGTGACGAACACGCGGCCTGGCTGTTCGGCCTGCCGGGAAATCCGGTCGCGGTGATGGCCGCTTTCTACCAGTTCGTGCGCGACGCGCTGCAGTTGCTGATGGGCGCCGACCCGCTGCCCGGCGTACCACTGCTGCCGGCGGTGAGCAGCGTGGCGATGAAGAAGGCGCCTGGTCGCACCGAGTTCCAGCGTGGCATTCTCAGTCAAGCGGATGGGCTGTGGAGCGTCCGCCCGGCCGGAGCACAGGGTTCCGGTGTGCTGCGCTCGATGTCCGAGGCCAATTGCTTCATCGTCCTCGAACATGAGCGGGGCCCGGTTGCCGTCGGTGATACGGTGCAGGTGCAGCTCTTTGACGGGCTGGTCTGAGGCGCGTTTCACCGCTGCGGTTCCGGCCGTTCCTGTGGCTTTGGCTGAGCCTGCGAAGCCCAATCGTTCACCCGCGACCCGACGATCGGCTGAACGATTGATTGACTGCTTGACTGCTTGATTGCGCAGGCGGCCCATATGTTGGAGGCGCCAATCAGGCGAGTGATTTCTTCGTATTTGGGACTTTTTTTGGGTTCGCGCAATGCAGCAGCGTTTTCTGGTCGCTGACTGTCAGCGCTTGATCATCGCCTCGCGACGCAAACCCGCCTGATGAATTTATCATACTCAACGACAGCTTACTGATCATGAGGCTGCCGGTTACGGGCATCTAATGTCGGGCTGGTCGTCGGCCACCGCGGTCATTGGCGACACATGGCGTGGACGGTCGGTAGATGTCCAGGGCGGTCATTCGCATTCGTGATGCTGCATTCCGGGTCGCGTGTTGTGTTGCACGCGTCCAAAAAGTCGTCGGGATATTTTACAGACTGGGAGAGCCTTCGATACCTTCCTTTTGAAAAGATCGTAAATACAATGGCTTTGAGACGCTGGCGTGATTCATGCTTTCCATCAAGGCAGTGAGCGGTTCATGGTTGCGGGCCGCGAGATCTAGGAGACACATCATGCGCATAGTCAAACGAAGCCTCACGTCTGTCCTGCTCGGGATCGCTCTGCTGTCGGCCGGGAACGCGCTGGCGGTACCTGTCCAGCTGGTTTACCAGTCCGATCCCCAGTTCGGCAATACGACCTTCCTCCTGAGCTACGATTCGCTCACCGATTTCGCCAATGCCAATTCGGCGTCCAGCGTGCCAACTGCGAACAATTTCGCGACCGGCGGCTACTTGGCTGGGTTTGCCTACGACGGGAGCCAGTATCACTTGGTTTACCAGTCCGATCCCCAGTTCGGCAATACGACCTTCCTCCTGAGCTACGATTCGCTCACCGATTTCGCCAATGCCAATTCGGCGTCCAGCGTGCCAACTGCGAACAATTTCGCGACCGGCGGCTACTTGGCTGGGTTTACCTACGACGGGAGCCAGTATCACTTGGTTTACCAGTCCGATCCCCAGTTCGGCAATACGACCTTCCTCCTGAGCTACGACTCGCTCACCGATTTCGCCACTGCCAACTCGGCGTCCAGCGTGTCAACTGCGAACAATTTCGCGACCGGCGGCTACTTGGCTGGGTTTACCTACGATGGGAGCCAGTATCACTTGGTTTACCAGTCCGACCCCCAGTTCGGCAATACGACCTTCCTCCTGAGTTACGACTCGCTCGCCGATTTCGCCAATGCCAATTCGGCGTCCAGCGTGCCAACTGCGAACAATTTCGCGACCGGCGGCTACTTGGCTGGATTCAACGCCACGATCCCAGGATTGGCGGCTCCTGAACCGCTCACTCTGGCGATGCTGCTCCTGGGTTTGGGCGGAGTATGCATCTCTCGTCGTCGAGTTGCCTTGGCGAAGAACGGCCGCTCGTCTTAGGCAGCACAACGGCCGCTGGGGCTCCGCAGAGCAGGGCGTCGCCAGAGCGTTGCCGGGTGTCACCTCGGCTTCGAGTTGTCCGGGTCTCAGCCCCCCAATCGGAACAAGGCTTCCTAAGTGGCGCGTCTTGCCGACCAACCGTGATCGTGAGATCCGCCGCCAAGAAGTGTCTGGCACCATACCTTCCCTAGAGGTGGGTAAGGACCTTTTTTGCGAGCACCTCGGGATTTCGATGCAGGCGAGATATTCGCCGTTTATGGCTACCAGCGTACGTCCCCTCCGGGTACGGCTGAGTAATGGTGAGCGCCAGCAGTGGGTCGGCGTAGCCGGTCATCTCCAGGTAGCCACGGCCGCTGAGGCTTCCTTCCAGACGGACCAGGCCTTCCCAATAGACGACGGGCAGCGGCCGGCTGGTCGATAGTTCCTGGTCGTCGAGAATCGGTCGCGTGCGTACGCGTAGTTCGCCGAGGCGGATTTCGATCTGCACCGGGTAGCTGGCGCGGCTACGGGGCGACGACCAGTTGCGGATCGGCGTGAAGGCCACTTCGTCGGTGGTGAACTGGCGCACACGGCCGCGGGCATCGCGCCAGGCGGCGTGCGCGAAAAGGGTCGCGCCTTGCGCGTCGCGCATGCGAAAAGCCATCAGCGCGCCACCGTCGTCGAGGTTGATGCCCACCCAGTCCCAGCCGACTGCGCCGTCGCCCAGAATGGCGGTCGACCATTCGTGATCGAACCAGGCGCGTCCGCTGGCCGCCTGGCGTTGGCCGTCGAGGACCAGCGAGCCAGCGACCTGCAGCTGTGGCCAGCTGACGTAGTAGCTGCTCAGGTCCGGCGCGTGGCCTTTGCGTGAATAACCGCCATCGCCCTGCAGCATTAGCGGTTGCGACGGCTTCAGCGTGAAGTCGTAGGAAAATTGCGGGCTTTGCATCTGCAGCCTCAGGACCTGGCCTGTACCGAGCTCCTCGCGGTGCATCCGCCAGGCGCCGATGTGTATGTCGCAGTCGCTGGTCGAAAAACCGGCGCCGAGATTGGCGCGCGCGGCGCGTTCGCTGTGCAGGAGACGGTCGCCGGGAAGGGTCAGCGCGGCGTGGGCGAAGAGGATTTGGCGTGCGGCAAGTGGCGAGCGCAGCGCTTCGGCGTTGCCCGGCCGGCTGCGAAAGAAGGTCAGTTGAAAACCGATTTCCGCCTGCGGCGAGTCGAGGGCGCCGGTGACGTACCACCATTCGGTGCGGAAATCCGGATGCGCGCCGTGATCACGCGGGAAAGCCAGTTTGACGCCGCGCCTGACCGGCGCATAGGCGACCGGCGGGCGTGTCTCCGCCGCCAAGGCCAGGGTTGGCAGGAGCAGGGGAGTACAGAGGAAGCTGCGGCGGCGCACGGGTCGGTTTCCCTCCGTCTACTGGGCGTTGGCCAGAACCTGGGCGACTGGCAGTCGGGTCGCCTGGCGTGCCGCGTAGCGACTGGCGAGTACTGCCGCGGCCAGGGTGATCATGGCGCCAGCGAAGACCGCCGTCCAGGGAATCGCCAGCGCCATTCGCCAGTGAAAAGCCTGTGGATTGACCACGTGCGTCAGGATGGCGCCGATGGCGATGCCGCAGGCCAGACCGATGAGCAGGCCGACGCTGGCGATCAGCGCACCTTCGAGCATCACCGCGCGGCTCAGCATGCGGCGGTCGAAACCGAGCGCGCCGAGCGTTGCCAGCTCACGGGCGCGCAGCCAGACGCTGGCGGCCAGCGTCACGGCCAGCCCGAACAGCCCGATCAGCATCGCCGCCGCTTCGAGCGCGTAGGTCACGGCGAAGCTCTTGTCAAAGATCGACAGGCTCAAGCGGCGAATCGCGGCGCTGTCGGCGACTTCCAGGCCGTACTGCTCGGCCCACGGTGCCAGCCAGGCCGTGGCCTGCGCTTGCTGCCCGGGCACGGGCCACAGCGCCAGGTCGGTGGGCTGGAAATCGCCGCCGAGTTGCTCATAATCCTGGCGGCTGATGACCAGGGCGCCGAACTGCCGGCCGTAGTCGCGCCAGATGCCGCCGATGAAGACCTCGACCTCGCGTCCGAGCAGTGGCAGGCGCAAGGTGCGAGCAGGCGCCAGGCGATAGATTTCGGCCATCGGTTCGCTGATCCAGATGGCGGGCATGGCGGCCGGCGCCGCCAGCAGCCGGCCGGTAAACGGCAAGCGTGCCGCCGGATCGCGAGGCTCGATCTCGCGTATCAGCAGCGCCACCTGCGGTCGCCGCGGGTCAAGGGTCAGCGCGGCGTTGGCCATGCGCTCGACTTTGGCGAAAGGCGCAGCGGGCGCTGCCAGGGCACCGAGCAGGTCCAGCGGCAGTGGGGTGGCCTTGCTGCGCAGGTAGAGCGGTGCCGGCAGCACGTGATCGAGCCATTGGTCGACGGCGACGCGAAAGCTGGAGACCATGATCACCATGCTCGCGGTCAGCGCGAAGCTGACGATCAG
>LBIU01000633.1 GCA_000987445.1 Candidatus Accumulibacter adiacens
CCAGGCCGCGCCGCAGCCTGAAAAAGCGCCTGAGCGGTCGGACAAGGCCAAGGTGGTGGCCGCCGTCGCCGCCGAAGTGCTGGCCGAGAAGGTCAAAGACCCGAAGCAACGGGACGCGATCATGAAGGCCATCAACGAGCGGCTGGAACAGCGCGAGAAGGCCGGCAAGGTGCCCTCGGTGCCGGTGTACGACAAGGCCGCACCGACGACGCAGCAGCAGCCCGAGAAGACGCGGCCCCAGGTCGAAAGGAATGCGGAGCGCACGCGATGAAGTCGTCCGAACTGAAAGGCAAGTACGACGAAGCGGTGGGGCAAGCTCTCGCCGCGATTCAAGCAGATGGCGATCAGCGGCAGCTCGCCGCTATCTCCGTGTGCGATGAAGTAGTCGCTACGCTCGTGAAGATGGAAACGAACCTTCTCGAAGGCGTGAAGGCTGGGTTGATCGAAATCTGCGAGCAAATCGCAGCCGAGCAAACCACGCCAGGAACGCCCGAACGTGTCGTGCTGGAGCGTGTTGCAGGGGCGACAAAAGGCTTAACAGAAGCCGTTTCGGAAGCCTTCAAGCAACATCGTGATGTGGTCGAGTACAACCGCGACCGCTTCATTCTTGGGAAGGTCAAAGCGGAGTGAAGACGATGACGGCGAACCAGTTCGACTACTTCTATGCAGCCGTTGGTTTCGCCGCCTTCCTGGTCGCCGGCCTTGTGGCGGCTTCGCTGTTCGGCGTGGGTGCAGCGTGGCCCAAGATGGGCCGCTTGGCCGTCATCCTGGTAGCCGCTTCGGCCGGTGGCTACGTCTTCGGCCGCCTGGGCTTGCGGCTGTTTTTCGGGATGCTCGGGATCATCGCGGCCGTGGTCGTAATCGGCCTCGCGTCCGTAGTTTGGCGCTTCGCATAACGCGCTGAAACTGTCTTGCAGACGGCAAAAATCCTTGTGCGACAAGGCTTTAGCCTACTGCATATAATATAGATTATGTAAAATGACCGGCTGATTCTGATAGCGCCAGTCTATTGATGGTGACGCCGCGGCCGCCTCGATGCGCGCTCGATGTCACCATTTTTTTGCCCGCCTCTTTCGTTGGTGACAGTTCCGCCGCCGGCGCCGGCGAGATCCGTCACCAATCGCCCGGACGTGGTGACACGGCCAGCCCGGCCAGGCGCGGCGGCCGTCACCATCGGCACGCTGCGCAGCTCCCGTGTGTGGTGACAAACGCATCCAACCTGGTGGATCTGTTTGTCACCAATGCCGGCACGTCGGCCGACCTGGACAGCTCGACGCATGTCGGGCAAGACAATTTCAGCGCCGCGCCTATCCTCAAACGCTACCAAGATGTATAATTTTGGTTCGCAAAAGTCACCAACTAAGGGGTTCAAAATGCGTAGATTGGTCATCATCAGTTGTGCCGCCATGCTTGCCGCGTGCTCGACGCCACCTAAACCGCCGACCGTGGACGGCACGAACCGCACGGCGGTGAATGACGCGGAAACCGCCTCCGTGCTGTCCCTCCGGGCCGATCTGGCCGAAACGAAGCAACGAGTGCGAGAACTGGAACGCCGGCCGGCCGCAGTGCCGGCCGTCGTGCATCCAGCGCCGCCGCCCGCGCCGGTTTCGCACACGGTCACGGTTCACTTCCCTTTCAACTCGGCACACTTCCAGCCCACGGCGGCCCAGGAAGCCGAGCTTCTGCCGCTCCTGGCGAATGTTCGCCGGATCGAGGTCAGGGGCCGCACGGATGCCGAGCGCCCGAGTGCTGGCGATGAGCGTATCGCGCTCAAGCGCGCACAAGCCGCCATGAACTACTTGGTGGCCCGTGGAGTTCCCGCGACGAAGGTATCGGTCAACTACCTGTCGGGTGGCGACCATGTAGCGGAAGGCGGCACGGCCGTTGGCCGCGCGCAGAACCGCCGCGTGGAAATCGAGGTTTTCAACCAGTAAGGAGGAATCGACTATGAAGAAGCTCGCCCTTTTGCCGCTCGCGCTCGCGGGCATGTTCAGCGCCACGGCGGCCCAGGCCGACGATGGCCTTTTCACTGGCGACGTGCGCCTCGCGTGCGAAGCCGTCTTGTGCTTGTCTTCCGGCACGCGGCCGAGCGAGTGCGCGCCGTCGTTGAAGCGGTACTTCTCGATCAGTCACAAGAAGCTGTCGGACACGCTGAAAGCGCGCCGCAACTTCCTGAACCTTTGCCCGGCCGCGAGCCAGGACGAGAAGATGCGCCAGCTCGTGAACGACATCAGCAACGGTGCAGGCCGTTGCGATGCAGCCTCGCTCAATGCGTCGTTGATGGTCTGGAATTGGGACAGCGACGTGCGGATCGTCAGCAACGCGATGCCGAGCTACTGCACGGCCTACAACAA
>LBIU01000069.1 GCA_000987445.1 Candidatus Accumulibacter adiacens
TCGCCATCCGCGAAGGTGGCCGTACCGTCGGCGCCGGCGTGGTGGCCAAGATCATCGAGTAGGTGCAATAAAGACGAGGGACTGCTGCACTTCCGGGCGTCCCTAGTCTCTGCCGCAGGGGCATAGCTCAACTGGCAGAGCGTCGGTCTCCAAAACCGAAGGTTGGGGGTTCGATTCCCTCTGCCCCTGCCAATAAGTAATCAAAGAAGTAAGCAAAGCGGACCACATGGCCGATAAGTTAAAGTTTACGTTGGCGGTATTGCTGCTCGTCGCTGGCGTTGCCGGCTTCTACCTGCTCGCCGAGCAGCCGACGATCCTGCGTGTCCTTGCCGTCTTGGCCGGGGTGGCGCTGGCCGTCGTCGTTGCCTGGCAGACCGAGCCGGGGCGTCGGTTCTTTGGCTTTGCCAAGGATGCCAGCGGCGAAGCGAAAAAGGTGGTCTGGCCGTCGCGCAAGGAGACTGTCCAGACGACCGGTCTGGTGTTCGCGTTTGTGGTGGTGATGGCGCTCTTTCTGTGGTTGACCGACAAGGGCCTGGAGTGGGTTCTCTATGACCTGGTTCTTGGCTGGAGGCAATCATGAGCATGCGTTGGTACGTCGTACACGCCTATTCCGGCTTCGAGAAAAGTGTGCAGCGCGCGCTGCTCGAGCGCATTCAGCGGCAGGGCATGGAGCAAGCCTTCGGCCGGATTCTGGTGCCCGTCGAGGAGGTCGTCGAACTCAAGATGGGTCAGAAAAGCATTTCCGAACGAAAGTTTTTCCCCGGCTACGTGCTGGTGGAAATGGAGATGAACGACGACTCCTGGCATCTCGTCAAGAGCACGCCAAAAGTCACCGGTTTTGTCGGTGGCACGGCCAACAAGCCGACGCCGATCTCCCAGAAGGAGGTCGACAAGATCATGCAGCAAATCCAGGAGGGTGTTGAGAAGCCGCGCCCGAAAGTTCTTTTCGAGCCGGGCGAGGTCGTCCGCGTCAAGGACGGTCCTTTTACCGATTTTCACGGCGCCGTCGAGCAGGTGAACTACGAGAAGAATCGTCTGCGGGTGTCGGTGACCATCTTCGGTCGCCCGACGCCGGTCGAGCTGGAGTTCGCTCAAGTCGAGAAAGCCTGATCCTGAAAGTGGGTCGCGGTGCGTGGCTGTCATGGCGCACCGCAGTAGTGCGGCTCCCGGGCCGCGTTTGTCGTTTGGGGAGCGCTGTCACGAGCGCGTTTGAACCCGTCTAAAGGAGATTCCTAGCGTGGCAAAAAAAATCACTGGCTACATCAAACTGCAGGTGCCGGCGGGAAAGGCGAATCCGTCGCCCCCGATCGGGCCGGCGCTTGGCCAGCGCGGCCTGAACATCATGGAGTTTTGCAAGGCTTTCAATGCCCAGACTCAGGGCATGGAACCGGGTTTGCCGATTCCTGTGGTGATCACCGCTTTCGCCGACAAGAGCTTCACCTTCATCATGAAGACGCCGCCGGCGACCGTTCTGATCAAGAAGGCCATTGGCCTGCAGAAGGGTAGCCCGAAGCCGCTAACCAACAAGGTCGGCACGCTGACCCGCGCCCAGTGCGAAGCCATTGCGACCCAGAAAATGCCCGACCTGACGGCGGCCGACATGGATGCAGCCGTGCGCACGATCGCCGGCAGTGCCCGGGCGATGGGCGTCACCGTGGAGGGTTTTTGAGATGGCAAAGCTGAGCAAGCGTCAAAAAGCAATCAAGGGCAAGGTCGATCGCACGACCAGTCTGGCGGTCGGCGAAGCATTGCAGCTGGCCAAGGAGTTTGCCACGGCCAAGTTCGACGAGTCGATCGATGTCGCGGTCGGCCTGGGTGTCGATCCGCGAAAATCGGATCAGATCGTGCGCGGTTCGGTCGTTTTGCCCGCTGGTACGGGAAAGACGATCCGTGTGGCGGTCTTCGCGCAGGGTGAGAAGGCCGCGGCCGCTCTCGAGGCTGGCGCCGACATCGTCGGTTTCGACGATCTGGCCGCCGAGATCAAGTCGGGGGTGATGAACTTCGATCGCGTGATTGCCACGCCGGACGCGATGCGCGTGGTTGGGCAATTGGGTCAGATCCTCGGTCCGCGTGGGCTGATGCCGAACCCGAAAGTCGGGACGGTGACCATGGATGTGGCTGCCGCGGTCAAGAATGCCAAGGCCGGCCAGGTTCAGTATCGGACCGACAAGGCCGGCATCATCCACAGCACCATCGGGCGTGCGTCCTTTGACGTCGACCAGCTGGTGCTCAACCTCAAGGCGCTGGTCGATGCGCTGGTCAAGGCCAAGCCAGCAACGTCCAAGGGGCAGTATCTGCTGCGTATCGCTGTTTCCAGCACCATGGGGCCCGGCGTTCGCATCGATGCCTCGACGCTGTAGGGAAACGAAATAATCGCGCCGGAGTAGGTCGCCAACGTGACCTGCACCGGCCAGGAACTTTGTTGGGCCGTTCGTGGCGCCTCGCGCGCCGTTGATGGATCGTCAAAGACCGCAGGTGCCGAAGGTTCTCGCCCGAGGCTTAAGTGTGCATAGCAGCCTGCAGAGATGGTGTGCCCAGAAAAGGATTCGCAGCCGACGGCTTTGGTCGCCGCTGCCAGCCCTGATCCAAGGTCGCCGTGGGTGCGGTGCATCCTGCGGGATGTGCCGTCTGTTGACTTGATAGGAGGAAGGGCCTGTGGGTCTTAATCTTGATGAAAAGAAAGCTGTCGTGGCCGAGGTGTCGGCCAAGGTGGCTGGCGCGCAGACGATAGTCGTTGCCGAGTACAGCGGCTTGCAGGTGGCTCACCTGACTCGTCTGCGGGCGCAGGCGCGTGCGGCCGATGTCTATCTGCGCGTGCTGAAGAACACTCTGGTGCGTCGGGCAGTGCAGGGTAGTGCATTCGCCGAGTTGTCCGGGCAGTTGACCGGGCCGCTGATTTACGGCATTTCGGAGGACCCGGTCGCGGCGGCCAAGGTGCTGCACGACTTCGCGAAGACCAATGACAAGCTGGTCGTTAAAGCTGGCAGCTACGCTGGCGAGCTTCTCGACGCCGCTGGCGTGCAAAGACTCGCTGCGATTCCAAGTCGCGAGGAACTGCTCGCGCAGTTGCTGGGCATGATGCAGGCGCCGGTGACAGGTTTTGCCTGTGCGCTCGCCGCCTTGGCCAAACAACGTGAAGAGGCGGTCGCCTGAGCGCACTGTCAGCTTTTACAAGTATTCAGATTTAGGAGTGTATTGATTATGGCGATTAGCAAAGAAGACATCCTGGAAGCCGTTGGTTCGATGACGGTGATGGACCTGAACGATCTGGTCAAGGCGTTCGAAGAAAAGTTTGGCGTTTCGGCTGCCTCGATGGCGGTTGCAGCGCCTGGTGCAGCGGCGGCGGTGGTTGAAGAGCAGACCGAGTTCACGGTCATGCTGATGGCCAGCGGCGAGAAGAAAGTCGAGACCATCAAGGTCGTGCGTGCGGCGACCGGCCTTGGTCTCAAAGAGGCCAAGGACATGGTCGACGGCGCGCCGAAGGCGATCAAGGAAGGTATTTCGAAAGCCGATGCCGACGCTCTCAGGAAGCTTCTTGAGGATGCAGGAGCCAAGGTCGAGGTCAAGTAATTCTGCTCGAGCGCTTGGGCTGGCAGCCTTTTGGCTGTCAGCCCTTTTGCGCTTTTTCGGAAACCGCTTTGCGTCGCGGACGCAGAGCCATGCAGCGTGCAAACGCAATCATGAGTAGCGCAAGCCGGTCGAATACACGCCTACGCGAGTACTCGTCGAGGTGCTAATCGTATTGCTTTTGTCCGTTGCGGACTGGCGGGTCTTGCGACTGTCGCCGGTGCGCACTAGATGTTTTGCCGTCTGAGTTCGGAGCGACCATGAACTACTCCTACACCGAAAAAAAGCGTATCCGCAAGAGCTTCGCCAA
>LBIU01000634.1 GCA_000987445.1 Candidatus Accumulibacter adiacens
GAAGCCTGCGCCCGCGAGGGACTCAGCGAGTCGGAATGCGTCGGGCGGCTGATCTGGTTCAAGGCCACGGCCGGTAACGACCGCTTCCATACCTATACCTTCCAGCAGCGGATTGGCGTGCTGGTCGACTGGTTTCGCGTGCTGCGTGCCGATCAGCGTGACGATCGCTTCTGGGCCTGGGGAATCATCAACGACCCCTCATGCTGCAAGCCCGGCGACCCCGACTGCCCCGCCAAATCAAGCGCTGAAACCTACGGCTTCGACTGGTGTCCTGGCGATGATGTACTCCTGAAGTACGTCGGCAAACCGGGCTACATCGACCCGGCCTGCGGCCTCAAGGATGCAGCGCTCGACCCGGACGACCCGCACAGCCAGGGCGGCAAGCTCGATCAACGGCACTCGGCCTGCGATCTCAAGTTCGGCACCTCGACCGGCGCGCTCGGGATCCGCAAGTTCCCCAACCCGCGCTTCGACGCCGCAAAATGGCTGGCGCTGAACGGCGAGCAGGGAACCTGGTCGGGATTCAGTCGCAAGCTGGCCGACAAGACCGGCATCGAATCGGACCAGCGGGTCAGCCGGCTAGCCGATGGCTCGGTCGAACCCCCCTTCCTGATCGGTACTTCCTGTGGTTCGTGTCACATCGCCTTCGACCCCCTCAACCCGCCGGCCGACCCGGCGCACCCCAAGTGGGAGAACCTCAAGGGACTGATCGGCAACCAGTACACGCGCATGTCCGAACTGCTCGGCTCGGGGCTGCCAATGAGCAGCCTGGAGTACCAGATGTTCGCGCACGCGCGTCCCGGCGTCACCGATACTTCGGCAATTTCGCACGACCAGGTCAACAACCCGGGGACGATCAATGCCCTGATCAACGTCGCGCAGCGGCCGGTGTTCAAGGGCGAAGTGGTGAGCAAATGGCGCAAGGCGGCAAGCTGCGGCAGCGAGACCGACGCGGGCAAGTGCTGGTGCGAGCCGGGTCGCGAAGGCAAGTGCTGGGAGAAAAGCACCCGCGACGACGACACCACGCCGGTCAATCTCGGCGGCCAGAAAGTCGTCTTGCCCGGCGTCCATCACATCCTGAAAGGGGGCGAGGACTCGACCGGTGCGCTGGAAGCGATCCAGCGCGTGTACTTCAACATCGGCTCGTGTTCCGAGCAGTGCTGGGTCAATCATCTCGCCGACATGCGTGAGGTGGACCCGGAGCAACGCGGTTTCGGGCAGACGCCTTTCGATATCGGCCAGTGCCGGCGCGATTGCCCCAACTTCCGGGCCGTCGAGGACCGCTTGCAGAACGTGCTCGATTTCTTCGCCTCTGCCGAGTCCGATCAGACCGACCTTTACGCGGCGCTGGCCAACCTTCGCCAGGCGGGTTCAAGCGGCGTGGTCTACAGCCGCGCCGATCTGGTCCGCGACCTGGAAACTGAATTCGGCGCCGGTGCCGTTGGCCGCGGACAGCTGGTCTTCGCCGAGAACTGTGCGCGCTGCCATTCGAGCATTCCCGAGAGCGAAGGTGGCTCGTTCAAGAATCGCGACTTTGCCGCCGCCAGCGAAACGCACCCGCGCAAGGTCAGGGCCGATTTCCTGGGCAATGATCAGGCGACACCGGTCACCGAGGTCGGCACTTTCCGTTGCCGCGCGCTGCATTCCAACCACAAGGCCGGCCATCTGTACATGGAATCGGCGTCGGACACCCTGCGCCAGCGGGCGGTGGTTGCCGATATTCCGGAACGCGATGAGCTCAAGGATGCCGGTCGCGGCTATATGCGCAATGTCTCGCTGGTCAATTTATGGGCCACCGCACCGTTCATGCACAACAACGCCATCGGGCCGGAAATCTGCGGCAAACCAGCGAACAAGGCCAACGATTTTCATCGCGCGCGTTATGTCGATAGCGGCGGGCAGCTGCTCGCGCAGCAGCCCGATTGCCTGCGCTACGACCCGAGCGTCGAGGGTCGCTTCGAGCTCTACAAGCTGTCGATGTTCGAGTTGCTGAATCCCAAGGAAAGAGGAACCAAGCGGACGCTGACCAACGCCGACCTGATCATCGACGTCGGCATACGACCGCTGGACGGCACGACCGAGAAACCGCTGTTCGGCTTCGGGCAGGTGAAGATTCCGGCCGGCGCCAGCGCCGGTTTCCTGAACGGCCTGATGCACAAGCAGTTGATCGGCGACCTGTTCCTCGCCAAGCGCCACCCGGACAAGCTCGCAGCGGCCGGCAAGGCGAGCCTGCTGCCGACGCTGCAGACGATCGCCGACGAGATCATCAAGAATCCGTCGCGCTTCGTCGAAATCCTCCGCGAGCAACGCGATTTCATCAGTGCCAATTACCAGACCTGCACCGAGGAGATCGAGAACCAGGGTCACCGCTTCGGCGAAGACCTTTCCGAGGACGACAAGAAAGCGCTCACTGCTTTCCTGGCCACGCTGTAAGGAAACGGGAGATCATCTCATGCGACTACCGCACACCTCGACCCTGAGCACTCGGCGCACCCAGCGCGCTGACCGGAAGTCACGCTTCGCGCTGGGTGCGCTGGCGACGCTCGCCGCGCTTGCCCTTGCTTCGTGCAGCAAGCCGGAACCCCCGGATATCAAGTTTGCGCCTTACGCCAAGAGCTACCAGACGAAAATGAGCCTGGCGCAGGTCGACTACCAGTATCCTATTCCGCCGGCCGAGCTGGCGAAAATCACGCCCGATTATCTGGCGACGCTGGACGAGGAGCAGATCGATCAGATCTATGCGCGCCTGACCGCCGGTCCGATCCCGGATGGCGCTTTCGAAGGTCGAATCCTGCTGCCGCGGGGCAGCAGCGGCAAGTTTCGGCTTTCCGAACTGGTGGGTGGCTTCGGCGGCACAGTTCTGCACCTCAAGGGCCTGGTCGTCGAGGAAATCGGCGAAGTGCTCTGGCGTGGCAAGGTCTTCTTCCGCGAGGAAGGCGTGCTGCGCAACCGCATCGAAGACCTCTCACTGCTCAAGAAGCTCGGCCTGGTCGAAGGCGATCCCAAGAAAATGAGCTACGCTGGCAAGGAAACCTGGTTGCTATTCCCGGCCAAGCTTTACTGCGGCCAGAGTCTGCTCGACTCGCGGCGTGAGTCGATCATCATCGACTACTTTTTTACCGACGAAATTGCCGGTTACCAGGAAAATCCCGACTACCTTGCCGGCCGGCGTGGGCTCAAGGTGCGCGACGAAATCCGCATGATCCGTCCCGGCTTCTACCTCGGTCGCGCCTATCTGGACCGCGGTTTCGCGCTCAACTTCACCCTTTACGACAAGGCCACCGACGAGCAGGCGCGGGCGGATTTTGTGGCCACCGGCAAGGTTCAGGAAGATTGCTGGCCCGGCACGCAGCAACGCCGGGTCATCGTCGCTGCGGCGACCGCGCCTGCGAAGCCCTGAGCCGCGCGCGCCCCGGGCATGGAAGCGGACGATGCGTCTTCCCGCGACCTCGCTGGCGATGCTGCGGCACTTGGCCGTGGGTTTTGCGGCGGGCTTGGCAGCGCTCGTCGCCATGCCGGTGCCGGCGACAGAAGCGCAGCCGGTAGCGGCGCTGCCCGTCGTCAATCCGGCCGACCCCGGCGAGCATCTCCCGAGCCAGGGCCGTTCATTGTTCGAGGAGCTGTTTGCCGTGCGCCGCGGTGCGGCGGCGCAAATCGAAGTGCCTTTTCCCTTCGCGGCCCTGCTCGCGCGCATCGATTCGCAGCTGCAGCGTGACCCGGCCAGTCCGCTGCCGCCTGCCAAGCGGGTGCTGATTCCGCTCGGTCGCTCGCTGCAGCGGACCGCTGCCGCCCCCGATTTTTTTGTCTATCCGCGGGTGCTGGTGGCCGTCGACAGCCCGCCGGTCGCGGCCGGCGGGCCGCTGCTCAAGGACCGCCTGTACCTCGGCTACCAGGAACGGTCGGCGGTCATCGAGATCATCAGCTACAACGAGGCCGCCGGCCGCTTCGAGTTTCAGTTGCTCAAGGACTACCGCGCCGGCGGCAAGCCGCGCCTGGTCTACGCCAACCGCAGCCTCTGCTTCGCCTGCCACCAGAACGGCTCGCCGATCTTTTCGCGGGCGTTGTGGGACGAAACCAACGCCAATGCCAAGGTGGCGGCGACGCTGCTGGCCAGCGGTCAAAGCTTTTACGGCATTCCGCCCGAGCGTGGCGTCGACGTTCCCTACGCCATCGACAACGCCAGCGAACGCGCCAACGGCTTTGCCCTGACTCAGCTTCTGTGGCGCGCAGGCTGCGGCGGCAGTACTGCCGAGGCGCGAGGTTGCCGCGCTGGCCTGTTCGCGGCCGCTTTGCGACACGCGCTTTCGGGCGGTCAGACCTGGACCCCTGACGCTCGCTTCGTACAGGCGGTCGACAAGCCGCTGCGCGAGCAGGCGCGAGTTCGCTGGCCGGGCGGCCTGACTGCGGGCAACGCCGACATTCCCAACCGCAATCCACTGCAAGGGGTGAACAGCTGGCCAGCAGACAGCACCGCGCGGATGGCTTTCTCGGAGGTGCCGGCCCGCTTCGATCCACTCTTGGCGCGGCCGGCGGGAGCGCTCTGGCGGCCGGACGCCCCGGATGCGCTGCGGCAGCTGGTGGCGGGTCTGGCGGAGTTTGTCGCCGACCCCGATCGGCGGCAGCTGGAGAGCGCACTAGCGGAGCGCGCACCACCTGCAGCACAGCGCCTGAGGGTGCCCTGCCGAATCGATACCCAGGTCGCTTCGCGCTGGTCGTTACGCTGCACCGCTGCGGGCGGGAGCTTGCTGGCCGGGACGCTCTCGGTGCACGGCGGCCGACCGCGTGGAGGGCGCCTGACGCGGCTGGCGTTGCCCGACGGCACGGCCTTGAATAATCTGGGACTGACCCTGATCGGTAGCGCCAGCGAAGCGGGCGCGACGCTGTCGCCGCAAGCCGACGGGCTGCCGGCGAGAAACGCCGCCGCCGATGCGATCGCTTCGATCGAAATTCGCCGCGGCGAGGCCAGGGCGGGCGAGGGGCGGCGCGATGAGCCGGTCGATGGCGAGGCGATACTGGAAATCCGCCCCGACT
Organism: Candidatus Accumulibacter adiacens; assembly: GCA_000987445.1. Lineage (GTDB taxonomy): Bacteria > Pseudomonadota > Gammaproteobacteria > Burkholderiales > Rhodocyclaceae > Accumulibacter > Accumulibacter adiacens. The sequence goes on from LBIU01000634.1 coordinate 5,032, forward strand.
TCGCCATCGTGCAGCAGGCCATCGACCGCCTGGCCAGCGGACCGCAAGCCGCGAGTCTGTTCGGGCCCGTGCCTTTCCAGCGCAGAGCGCTTTTTGCGGCCCTCTTCGCCGAACTCGGTGCACCGCTCGTGGTGCCGTGCTGCGAGGCTGCCGAGTACCTTCCACCGCCACGGTTGGAAGGCGCCGCTGTGGCGCCGGGTCAGACGCCGAGCAGCACGGCCGATCCGCTGCTGCGCGCCTTTCAACCCTACTGTGCCGCCTGCCACCAGACCGCCGAAGCTTTTCCTCCGAACTTCCTGCAGGGGACTGCGGCCGAAGTCGGCGTCAGGCTCCGACACTGCGCGCCACGCCTTTATGTTCGCTTGGCGATGGCCGACATGCCGCCGGCGCAGCGCGCGAAGACACCGATGCCGCCGGAAAGCATGTTGCCGGCTTTCGCCAGCGACCCTCAAGCATGGCGCGACAGCCCGCTACGTAGCGCCTTGCTCGCGCAGGTGACGCAATGGCTGCGTGCCGAAACGGGGCAGCCACCGCAAGTCGAAACACTGCTCGCCGGAGGCTACGAGGCCCTGCGCCCGTGTCTGCCGGCGCATTAGCAGGCGAGAAGAAAAGGGAGAAGAGACATGAACCACAACGAAGCAGCGAAGAGCCCCTGGAAGCGACGCTTCATCATTCTCTTCGTCCTCACCGTCGTGTTGCCGGTGCTCGCCGTGATCTGGCTGGTACAGCGCTTCGGTGGCGACGTGCCGGTGGACCATGCCAATCCGACCGAGCATTTCAAGTACGGCTCCACCGGTGGCGAACACGAGATGGGTTTCCCCTACTGGATCTGGCGGGCGCTGCCCGACGTCTGTCCGCAGTACCTGCCCGGCAAGGGCTACCAGTCGCTGGGAATGGTGTTCGAGAAGAACCCCGACGGCAGCGACCGCGACCTTCCGGTCGGCACCTCGCAGCGCCGCTACCAGGGAATCGACCGCGTCTTCGTGAACTGCGCCGTCTGTCATACCAGTACCGTGCGCACCGCCGCGGGCCAGCCACCGACGATCGTCCTCGGCATGCCGGCCGCGACTTTCAACATGAAAGGCTTCGAGGAGTTCTTCTTCCGCTGCGCCGCCGACCCGAAGTTCTCCAAGGAATTCATCCTGCCGGAGATCGAACGTCTGGGCGGCCAGCTCGACCTGCTCGATCGCTACGTGGTCTACCCGGTGGCCATCGCCATCATGCGCGACCGGGTGCTGGCGCTGGCTGGCCGCTTCGACTGGGTCTTCAAGCAGCAGGAATGGGGCCCGGGCCGCGTCGATACCTTCAACTCGGCGAAAGTGATCTTCAACTTCCCGATGGCCCATCTCGACCCCGACGAGTTCGACGCGCCGGCCGATTTTCCCTCGCTGTGGCGACAACGCCAGCGCAAGGAGCCGCAGGAGATGCAGTTGCACTGGGACGGCAACAACACCACCGTCGAGGAGCGCAACAAGAGCGCCGCCTTCGGCACCGGCACCACGCCGCCGACCATCGACATCGAACGCATTGCCCGCGTCGAGGACTGGATCCTCGACGTCACACCGCCGAGCTTCAGCCAGTTCTTCCCGGTCGACGCCGAACTGGCGCAACGCGGCGCGCCGATCTACAAGCGTTATTGCGCGAACTGCCACGGCGCCTCGGGCAGCGATTTCAGCGGCGAGCTGGTCGGCAAGGTGACGCCGCTGGCCGAGATCGGCACCGATCGTCGCCGACTCGATTCCTACAGCTACACGCTGGCGGTGAACCAGGCGACGCTCTATGCCGGCTATCCGTGGCGATTCACCCATTTTCGCAAGACGCACGGCTACGCCAACATGCCGCTCGACGGCATCTGGCTGCGCGCGCCCTATCTGCACAACGGCTCGGTGCCCAGCCTGCGCGACCTGCTCGAACCGGCGGCGGCACGACCGACGCGCTTCTATCGTGGCAACGATGTCTATGACCCGCTCAAGGTCGGTTTCGTCTCGGACGAGGCGCAGGGCAACGGTCAGGACTTCTTCCTTCTCGACACTCGAGCGCCCGGCAATGGCAACGGTGGCCACGAGGGCAACGCCTACGGCACCGAACTGAGCGCCGACGAAAAGAGCGCCCTGGTCGAATTCATGAAGACCTTCTGAGGAGCCAACAATGAGCATGCGATCCTGCAGGAACTGGTTCCGCGTCATCGGCGTGGTGATCATCGTCGTCGCGGTCATCGGCGGCTGGATCGCCTGGGACCGCGGCTTCCGCGAACATCCGCAGCCCGACTGGGTGACCGCCGACTTCGAGACGCGCTTCAAGTACGGCTCGATCGGCGCCGAGCACGACGCAGGCATCCCCTATTGGATCTTCTACGTCCTGCCGCGCGTCTTTCCGGAAAAACTGGCTCAGGACGGCAAGGTCCTTCCCGGCGGCTATGCCGCGTTGGGCGTTCCCTGGGAGCAGGGCCAGGAACTGCCGGCCGGCTTCAGCAAGAAAACCATCGGCTTTCCGCGCGTGGCCAACAACTGCGCCGTCTGCCACACCACCAGCTACCGCGAATCGGCCGACGCCAACCCGGTCTTCGTCGTCGGCGGCCCGGCGCACACCACCAACGTCGAAGGCTTTTTCCGCTACCTGATAGACTGCGCCAAGGACCCGCGCTTCAACGCCGATATCCTGATGGCCGAAATCAATCGCGTCACCGATCTCGACCTCATCGACCAGCTCCTCTACCGCTTCTTCGTCATTCCCATCACCAAGAAGCGCCTGCTCGAACGCGAACAGCAGTTCGCCTGGATCTACCGCCCCGACTTCCCCGACTGGGGCCGCGGCCGCGACGACGCCATGAACCTCACCAAGTACTTCATGATCGGTGCGCCGATGGACGATACCTTCGGTCCCACCGACATGCCCTCGGTGTGGAACCTGAAGAAGTACGTCTGGGACAAGGGCCACCGCATGAACTACGCCGGCGACAGCAGCGATGCCTATTCGGTAATCATGGATTCGGCCCTGGGCCTGCTCGGCGCAGCACCCGCGAACAAGAAGGACTTCGTCGAACAGGTGCAATGGCTGCACAGCTATCTCTCCGAGCTGCCGTCGCCGAAATACCCCTTTGCCATCGACGCCGGCAAGGCGGTCGCCGGCAAGGCGCTGTTCGACGCGAACTGCGCCAGCTGCCACGCCAGCGAACTCACCGGCCGGCCGCTGCCGCTGGCCGAAGTCGGTACCGATCGCGGCCGCCTCGATTCCTGGAACAAGGGTGCCGCGATCAAGGCCAACCAGGTCGTCGAGGAAATGGGCCTCGAACGCCGTGGCCTGGTCGAGGAAGATCTGATCGGCTATGTCGCGCCCTTCCTCGACGGCATCTGGCTGAAAGCGCCCTACCTGCACAACGGCTCGGTGCCCACCCTGCGCGCCCTGCTCGAACCGGTCGCACAGCGGCCGACGGTTTTCTGGCGCGGCTACGACGTCTACGACCAGAACCAGGTCGGCTTTGTTAGCGATACGCCAGCAGCGCAACGCGTCGGGACAAAACTCGATACGAGCAGCAAGGGGGGCAGCAATCAGGGGCACGACTTCGGCACCAGTCTGTCGGCGGACGACAAGGAGGCGCTGGTCGAGTATCTGAAGACACTCTGAGGGGGCGCTGGCAGGAAACGGCTTGAACTCGCCGAATCGAGGGCGGGGAGGCTCGCTCAGTGCAGGTCGCCAAATTTCCTGAGGAGGGCAATGATCGGTTGGGGTTCCCCGGTCGCATGGCTCAGGTGGCGGGCATGGCATTGACAGCGTGTAGCCGTAGGGATACAGTTGAGTCGCGATTGAGATTCGCAAAACAGGGCGTTTCGCTCAATGGCTAGATA
>LBIU01000635.1 GCA_000987445.1 Candidatus Accumulibacter adiacens
GTCGCTGGCGCGTCATGGTGAGCGGTTCTCGATATGCTCGATCAACAACTGCGGCGTCTGCACGCCGTTGTAGTCGTTGATCGCCAGCCGGTAGGCGGCGCGGATGCTGTGCCCGGGGGGGTGGGGAAAGTTGAACTGGATGGCGTCCAGCCTTTGCGCGCCTTTGCGCAGGCGCATCTTGAGGTGTTTGTCCTTGAGGATGCGCTGGCTTTCGACGACGAACTCGTCCTCGAACAGCGGAGCCGGAAAACCCTGGCCCCAGACTTCGCCTTCGAGCAGGCGGGCGGTGGCGATCGAGCAATAGCCGGCTTCGAGGCCGCCGTCGGTTTCCAGGGTGCGGGTGCGGTCGGCGGGGGCCAGCAACTCCTCGGCAACCTGCGCGAACAGTTCGCGGAAACGCGGCAGCTCGCATTCCCGGATGGTCACCCCAGCGGCCATGGCGTGCCCGCCGAAGCGCAGCAGCAGGCCCGGCGCGCGCTTGCCGACCAGGTCGAGCGCGTCGCGCAGGTGCAGGCCGGGGATCGAACGGCCCGAACCCTTGATTTCGCCGCCATCACCCTCGCCGCGGGCGAAGGCGAACACCGGCCGGTGCAATCTTTCCTTGATGCGCGCGGCGACGATGCCGACGACGCCCTGGTGCCAGTCGGGGTCGAACAGCGCGACGCCGGTGGCCGTCGCGTCGCTGTCCGCGTCGGGGGTGGCGATGGCGGCGGCCTTGTCGATCAGCAGCAGCGCCTGTTCCTGCATGCCGGCCTCGATTTCTCGGCGCTCGCGATTGAGGGCGTCGAGTTGCTGGGCGATGTTCATCGCCCGGCCGGGGTCGTCGGTGATCAGGCATTCGATGCCCAGCGACATGTCGGCGAGGCGGCCGGCGGCGTTCAGGCGTGGGCCGATCATGAAACCGAGGTCGCTGCTCGAAGCCTCTGCCGGCGTGCGTCCGGCGGCGCGAAAAATGGCCGCGATGCCGGGCGTCAGCCGACCCTGACGGATGCGCTGCAGGCCCTGGCTGACCAGCACACGGTTGTTGTGGTCGAGTTTTACGACGTCGGCGACGGTGCCCAGGGCGACCAGGTCGAGCAGCGTCGCCAGCTTGGGTTCGC
>LBIU01000636.1 GCA_000987445.1 Candidatus Accumulibacter adiacens
CCTTGACGATCTCGGTCAGCGCCGAGGACGACGCGATCGCCGATCCACAACCGAAGGTCTGGAAATGCGCATCCTCGATGACCTCGGTCTGCTCATTGACCTTGAGCATCAGTCGCAGCGCGTCGCCGCACTGGATCGAGCCGACGTCGCCGATACCGTTGGCGTCCTTCAGCGGCCCCGAGTTGCGCGGATTGAAGAAGTGCTCGCGGACCTTGTCCGAGTATTCCCACATGCCGGATTCTCCTCAGACCGAGAACGACGAGCCGCAGGAACACTGCGCGCTGGCGTTCGGGTTGTCGAATCTGAAACCGGTATGGGTCAGCGAGTCGATGAAATCGATGCTGACGTTGTCGACCATCGGCCAGGTCAGCGCATCGACCAGCAGCTTGATGCCGCCCACGTCGATCTCCAAGTCGTCGTCGGCCTTCTCGGCCTCCAGCTTCATGCCGTATTGCAGTCCCGAACAGCCGCCTCCGGCGACCGTCAGGCGCAGCCCGGCAACCGGCGTTGCGGAAGCACGGATGAAACGCCGGACAGCGTCCGTCGCGGCGGGGGTCAGATTGATCATGCGCGTTCTCCCAGGGTGTCTGAAACAGTCATTGCAAGCCCCGTGCCACCCGCGCATCGCGCTGCAACCGCTGAATTCATTGCCTTTTCCGGAACCGGTGATTTGTCGTCTTTGCGACAGCCCGTCGTCTTCACCACGCGCAAGCGGCCTGCTGGCCAGTCCCGCACGGCCTGGCGGCGGCACTGCGGGCGGAACGTCACAACGACTGGATTTGCCGGCGGACCAGACCCGTGGAGAAGGCACATGAAAGTAAGGGGCCTGCGCCATCGCTCCCCGTCTCGGCAAGCGGCTTTCGGTCGAAAGGTCGCGGACAGGATTGAGCCTGGCCCCTCTCTCCTTTCTCGCCTGACTGACCCGAGACGCCCGAAGCTTGCCGTAGGATAGCGCCAGGGAAGGGGTTTGTTAGAATGCCCACGCCACCAGCCGTTTACCATCACCCGATGGTCTTCGCCGACCATCCCATCCTGCATTCGCCCTACGACGATCCGGCCCGGCATTCCGCCACCGACGCCCGAAGGACCGCCGCCATTCGGGAAGAGCGCGGGCCAAGCGCCAGGGCCGAAAAGGCCAGCCGTGGCGAAGCAGGCTCCACCTTCCTTGTCACCCCTTCCACGCCGACACTCACCGTGAAAATTCTCGAATACACCGGCCTTGATACGTCCCGCGTCAAGGCCAGCTACCGCAAGGTGGCTGATGCCATCGCCCGCAACGACTTTCGTGCCGCACAGGTCAAGAAGCTGGTCAATCTCAGCCACGGCAGGTTCTACCGCGCCCGGCTCGACGACGCCGACCGCTTGCTGTTCTCGCTGGTTCGCCACGGCGACGAGGTCTGCGCGCTGATGCTGGAAGTGATCGCC
>LBIU01000637.1 GCA_000987445.1 Candidatus Accumulibacter adiacens
CCCCGCGGCCCTTGCATTAATGGACATTTCCATGATAATCCACGATGTCCGAGGGGTTCCATCGATACGTCGCGGCCGAGAGACGGGCGTCTCGCCGCTCTTTCTGAAAGGAGCAACAACAGTGAAAACAACCATCAGACCGGCTGTTGCAACGCTTTGTATCCTGTTCGCGAGCGCCGCCCATGGTTCTGGCGCCGGCAGGTGTATTCCGGTGCACGGCTTCATACAGTCGACGCCAGCCGCGACCTGCGCTCAAGTCCAGGCAGATAATGAGGCTTGGCTGCTGACCGAAGGCGTTGAGGCTCCCGACCCATTGCTTAAAGACATCCTTTCGAATGTGCCTGCAGGGGACGTCTGTCTTGACATCAAAGGATCCGGGGTTGCGCACTTCCATGGCTCCTCGGGACTCACCGCTGTCCAGGTGGGCAACTGGACGCCGCCCGGCCAACCACCGTTCTATCCGCTCGCTATCCCGCCGACGGCTACTGACCCGGGTTATCCAACGGCTTCTCCAATAAATCCGTTCGGTACCACTCCGCTCAATTTCGGGTCCGGCGTGCGCTCGACACTTACCGTTTTCACCTCTCAGGCGGTGCTTGTCGGCAAGCTGCATGGACTGAAGGGCACGCTGTACACGAAGGACACGGGCGTGATCACGCCATTAAGCGCGACCGCAGCGATGGTCGGGCAAGTTCTGAAGATCGTCGGGGGACGCGGCGATTTTGAGGGGGCTTCGGGGACGATCGCGGTTGCCGGGGAAGAAGTCGGTGGTCGCGCGTCCTATACGGGCGAGGTCTGCCCAGGCAAGTCAGTCAAGGGCAAGTGAGCACGCGTCTCCCGAGGCGTCCATGGTGGCAGTAGGAGGCTCGCGGGCGGATGAATGGCCTGGCAGCGCTTGTGCCAGGCTATTCATCCGTGTCGCCATCATTGGCCAGCGTGGCGTCGTCAGCTTCGTCTCCGAAAGACGCTTCGTCCGACCGCGGCGTCTCCAGAGCTTGCAGTTCGAATTCAAGCACTTGCGTACGGGTGTCGGCGAGGCTTCCGGCGATCTCTCGAGAGATGTGATGGACGCCGGCCAGCACGCCGGTGGCCGGGTTCTCGAACAAGCGCTGCCACATCTCCTCTTCGGCTGCGCGCAGGGTCTCGCGTAGCTCGGCTTCCAGTGCGGGCTCTTCCCGCGCGTGGGCGATCGCACCGAAACCAGCTGCGCCGAGAGAAATCACTGCACCGGCGACGCCTCCGAGTGCAGCAGCGGCCACACTGGCGCTGCTGCTGAGTGCCAGGCGGTTTACAAGTCGTTCGGCTGCGCGTTCGGCAAGCGGTGAGATGCCGCTGTCGGATGGCCCGCCATCCAGACCACCCCAGGCCTCGCGCAGGTGCCCGATCAAGACCGCATAGGCGGGCAGATCGGCAATCGGCTCAGTGTTGACGAGCTGGTAAAGGGACGCGTCCTGTCCGCTGGGCGTCGCGGCAGAAATTGCCGAAATAGCCTGCAGCCGGCGATCGAACTCAGCGTCTGGCACGCCGTAGCGCCGCGGGATGCCCTGCAGCTGTTCGGCCAGCAGCTTGACATACAGGTTCGTCGCCTGATCGCCGACCGCGTTGGGGGCTACTTCCTCCGACGCCGGTTCGAGGACCTGCTCCTGGTACGCTTCCTGTAGATACGCGGCCAGTCGCCGCACGGCCCCGTCGTTTCCATCGTCTCCATCACCCATCTTGTACCAGGCCACCTTGATCGACAGCCATTGCTGGGTCCAATAGCCCGTATACCAAGGGATGAAGTCTTCTTCGCCGAGTTCGCCAAGCCGGCGCATCCATCCGTCCATCAGGCCGCGCGCGTAGTTTTCAGCGGCTTGTTCCGCGGCCAGCGAGGCGCTGGCAATGTCGTTATCGACCTGCCACCAGGTAGCCGCGGATACATGGACGGTAGAATCCCGTTCAGGCGAACGTTCGGGAGCCGCGCATCCGACCAGGGACAGCAGCAGGGCGACGAGCAGCGCGTGGCTCGCCAGGAGCCGGGTCCTGTAGTATGAAGTCCGCACTTGTGGGCCACCCTTTTGCAGATGCCGGGACGGGTGTTTGCACACCGCTCGTCGTTGCTGCAATTATAGTTGGCGGACAATGCCGTCCGGGCTGCCGCGTAGGGACTTACCCTTGGGAAAGAACGTGAACACGATTCGTCTACTGGCCGTGCTGTGCCTGCTCTTCGTCCTGCCGGATGTTCAGGCGGTGGACAACCTGAAAGCATTTCCAGCGGCCGAGCAGGGAATGGTTCGCCATGTCCTGCAGCTGCCGAAGCAGGAACAGTCAGAGGAAGCCGATTTGAAGGTCGAACTGGTGGTCGGCAGAACGGTCGAGGTCGACGCCGGCAATCGCTATTTCTTCAGCGGCCAGATTGTGAAGGAAACGATCGGCGGCTGGGGGTTTCCGCGCTATATTGTCAGCCAGCTGGGGCCGCTGGCGGGCACCTTGATGGCCATCCGTCCGGACGCAGCGAAAGTCCGGCGCTTTGTCGCGCTCGGCGGCGAAGCCTTTCTCATCCGCTACAACAGCCGCTTGCCGATCGTCGTTTACGCGCCGCAAGGCGTCGAAGTCCGTTATCGCCTATGGCGTGCCAGCCCCGAGACGACGGCGATCGACAGGGGCTGAGCCGGCGCCGCTGGCAGGCCGACTGGCGCGCCTCCTTGCCGCCGGTCAATGCGGCTCAGGCGCTCAGCTCCAGTGCGGCTCGCCGGCCTTGCAGCCAGGCCGAGAAGTCGCTGCCGAGTTCCGGGTGTGTTTCGCCGAGTACGACGCTGGCTTGCATCAGGCCCAGCTTGCTGCCGCAGTCGTAACGTGTGCCGTGGTAGCGATAGGCGAGTACCTGTTCGGCGTTGAGCAGCGCGGCGATGCCATCGGTGAGCTGGATTTCGCCACCGGCACCGCGTGGCTGCTGGCGAATCAGGTCAAAAATCGCCGGGGTCAGGACGTAGCGGCCGGCGACTGCCAGATTGGACGGCGCGACGTTCGGCTGGGGCTTTTCGACCAGGCCGCTGATGCCGACCAGGTCGGGCCCCTGTGGCTGGCCCTTGACGATTCCGTAGCGGTGCGTCTGGTTTCTCGGTACTTCCTGCACGGCCAGAATGCTGCACTGGTGCTCGGCGAACAGTTCGGTCATTTGTTGCATGATCGGAGGCTCGCCGATCATCAGGTCGTCGGCGAGCAGGACGGCAAAGGGTTCGCCGCGGACCAGGCGCTCGGCGCACAGTACCGCATGGCCGAGACCCAGCGCACGCGGCTGGCGTACGTAAACGCAGTCCATGTCGTCGGGTTTGATCGAGTGTACCAGCGCCGTCAGCTCGTCCTTGCCGCTGCTGGCCAGTTCGGCTTCCAGCTCGTAGGCGGTGTCGAAGTGGTCTTCGATGGCCCGCTTGTTGCGGCCGGTGACAAAAATCATCTCGCGAATTCCGGCCGCGTAGGCTTCTTCCACCGCGTATTGGATCAGCGGCTTGTCAACGACGGCCAGCATCTCTTTGGGGCTGGCCTTGGTGGCTGGCAGGAAACGTGTGCCCAGGCCGGCCACCGGGAAGACTGCTTTTTGAACCAGTAAGTCATTGTTTTTTGTATTCATCATGGGTTCCAGTTGTGATGGGGGAGGCTGCCTGTTCAGGTAAGGCGCTCGCTGGTCCAAGCCATGCCGCCGAGAACGGCCAGTGCGGAAACGATCATTAGCAGCGTGCAGATCGCGAAGTAAAGCCGTGGGCGAGCCTCGCGGTCGGCGATCGCCAGGATGTGCAGCGCGCCCCAGGTGGTGGCCAGCCCAACGAGCAGCGGAATGCCGAGAACCTGCCATTCGACGCTGTTCAGCGACGACATGCGGCTCTCGTGCCAAGGCACGGCCAGAAAGACGCCAAAGGTCCAGAACAAGGCGAGGCTGCCGCAGGCGACGAGGGCTGCGACGACGCGGGTGATCCATTTTTCCATGCAAGTTCCTTGCTGACTATGCTGACGATTCGCCGAGGGGGCCGCAACCGCTCTGCACTCCCGGAAGTGGTCAATAAATGAAGCGACTGCGCAGCTCGTCAAGATTCAGCGCGTGCAGGATCTGTTCGAGTCGTGTGGCGGCGTTGCCGCGCGCCTGGCCGGTATGCCTGGCGATGATCAGCTCGTTTTTCAGCGAGTGTTCCCAGCCGACGAGTTCGGTCACCGTCAATTGATAGCCACGCGCTTCGAGTTGCAGGCAACGCAGGGCGTTGGTCAGCTGGCTGCCGAACTCGCGGGTGTGGATCGGATGCCGCCAGATTTCCGACAGCGGGGTCTTGGCGAATGATTCGTTCTTCTTGCTGCGCAGCTGCGCGGCCACTTCGGCCTGGCAGCAGGGGATGAGAACGATGAACCGGGCCTGCTTCTCGAAAGCGAAGCGAATGGCGTCGTCAGTGGCGGTGTCACAGGCGTGCAGCGCGGTGACGATGTCGATTCGCTCGGGCAAGGCCGGTGAGTCGATGGCGTTCTCGAC
>LBIU01000638.1 GCA_000987445.1 Candidatus Accumulibacter adiacens
TGCTGCTGCGCGAACAGGTCGATCGCTGCAAGCTGACGATTTCGCAGATCCTGGCTTCCTCCGGGCAGGGTCGCGAGGAAAGCCTGCGCTCACTGGCGCTCGACGCCTACCTGCAGAAGGTAATCGACGAGTGGCAGCTGATCCGCCCGCAGGCGCGGCTTCGTGCGACGCTGCAAGGCAGGCAGCCGGCGCCGGTGATTGCCGCCGAGCGCACCCTCGAGCAGGCGCTGCTCAATCTGCTCGACAACGCCGCCGATGCGGCCGATGCCAACGGTGCCAGCCAGGAAGTGCTACGCTTTACGGCATCCTGGGATGCCGAGCGCTGCCAGATCGAGATCCTCGACGCCGGTTCCGGGCTCGATGCCGAAGCGCGGCAGCGGCATGGCGAGGCTTTTTATAGCACCAAGGCCGACGACGGCGAGCGTGCCGGCGGCCTCGGCATCGGCCTCTTTCTGACCAACGCCACCCTCGAGCGCCTCGGAGGCCAGGTCGAACTCTTCAACCGTGAGGCGCCGCAGGGCGGCACCTGCACCCGCGTCACCCTGCCGCTGGCGCGCCTGAAAGCGCAAAGCTGAGAGCTGAACCCATGCCTGCCATTTCCGAGAAAACCCCGAAACTACCCGACGACGAGCGCTCGACCCTGTTGCTCGTCGACGACGACGAGGTCTTTCGCCGCGTCCTGGCACGGGCACTGGAGCGCCGCGGCTACGCGGTGAGCGTTGCGGCGACGGTCGATGCCGCACTGGCCAGCGCGCTCGCGCAGCCGCCCGAATATGCGGTCGTCGATCTGAAGATGCCTGGCCCATCGGGGCTGGTGCTCATCGAGAAATTGATCGATCTCGACCCCAATACGCGCGTGGTGATGCTCACCGGCTATGCCAGCATCGCCACCGCCATCGAGGCGATCAAGCTCGGTGCCATCCACTACCTGGCCAAGCCCTGTGACGCCGATCAGGTCGTCGCGGCCCTCAACAAGAGCAACGAGGGCGACTCGGCGACGCCGGTATCCGCTTCGCCGCTGTCGGTCGACCGGCTGGAGTGGGAGCATATCCAGCGTGTCCTGGCCGAGCAACAGGGGAATGTCTCGGCCACCGCGCGGGCCCTGAAAATGCACCGCCGGACGCTGCAGCGCAAGCTCGGCAAACGGCCCATGCGGGAGTAGGAGGGAGTCGCCATGGCAGAAACAGCAGACCTCGGCGCCGCGGCGCGGATGCGCATCGACAAATGGTTATGGGCGGCGCGTTTCTACAAGACGCGCTCACTCGCCGCACAGGCGATCGCTGCCGGCCACGTCAGACTCGAAGGCCTGGCCGTGAAAGCGGCGCGCGAACTGCAGGTCGGCGCGAACCTGGAAATCGCCGTCGGCGACGCGCTGTGGACCGTCGTCGTGCGCGGCCTCAATG
>LBIU01000639.1 GCA_000987445.1 Candidatus Accumulibacter adiacens
GCCCCCCAAAGACCGCTCATCGGCACTGGGCAATCCATCTTCAAGAACATGCCGTCCCTGCGACCCCGGGGGTCGATTGACACCACTTCCGCGACTTGCTGCGCTTGCTGCCTTGACTGCCAACCGCCAGCGGATAGGCCTCAGCTCAGCGACCGCAGCCAGCGAACGATGCTCGCCGTATCCATCGCGCCCGCCTGACGGGCAATCTCCCTGCCGTGCCTGAACACGACCAGCGTCGGAATCGAACGGATGGCGAAGCGGCTGGCGAGCGCCTGCTCTTCCTCGGTATTCACCTTGGCCAGGCGAGCGCCCGGTTCGAGTTGTTGTGCAGCCGCCGCGAACGCCGGGGCCATGGCCCGACAGGGGCCGCACCAGGGGGCCCAGAAATCGACCAGAATCGGCAATTCCGAGCGTTCGATGTGCCGGTTGAAGCTGGCCGCCGTGAGCGCGATCGGCTTGCCGTCGAAAAGCGGCGACTGACAGTGACCACAGCGGCCCTGATCCCCGAGGCGCGCTTCAGGCAGCCGGTTCGGGCGGTGGCAATGCGGGCAGACGACTATTTTCGAGATACTCATGGCGGTAAACAGTGGCTCCGAAATCGATGGCACCTACATGGTGGCATCGGCAGCGCGTTCAAGCCTCGTGTCGGCTTCGAGAACCGCCAAACCGGCCAGTTTGCCCGGCGGGCGGCTGCCAACGTCCCGCTCCAGGCGTCGGGACGAAGGCCACAGCACTGCTCAACAGCCAGCCACGCACTTACCCTCGCCACCGAAGGCCATCGTCACGCCGCTGAGCGGCAGGTGCACCGGTACTTTGCTGGCCTTCTCGAAGGCAGCGGCTCTCGACTCCGGCAGCAACTTGCCGTTCTTGGTCGACGCCTCGTTGGCGTGCGAAGCGATCACCGACGTCGGCTTGACCAGCTCATTGATCACGTAGGCGGCCTCCACCGGGCCGGTGGTGAACACGTCGCCGATGTTGATGACCACGAGATTCGCCTTGTAATAGCCCCGCACCACCCGATCCTGCTCGGCGGTGATTCCGGTATCGCCCGAGAGATAGGCGACAAGACCGTTGGTGAAGCGCAGGACGTAGCCGGTGGGCGGCCCGACGTAGGCGGTAAGCGCGTTCCTGGCCAAGGCATCGCCATGCGCCGGGTCAAGAAACGCCGGGTGCAGGCCGTTGCTGTGCGCGGCCGGAACCGTCGTCACCTGCACGCCACCGACTTTGCCGTTGGCGCCGAAGCGTACGAGCTGCACCTGCTTCGGGTCACCGCCCAACTCCTTGATGCGGTTGGCGAAAAAACTGCCCATCTCGGAACCGACCAGCAATTTGGCCTTCTTCGCCACGACAATGTTCGCGGTGTTCGAATTCGGCGTCACCTTGACCGAGAAATCCGGCTTGCCACATTCGCCGGCGTTCGCTGACGGCTGGATCAGGTCGCCCAGATGGTCGCCATGCACATGGCTCAAGAGCACACCATCGATGTTGCCGAGGCGTGGATCGTCGGGGCCGCGTACCGTGCGGCCGGCGTCATAGAGAATGCGCGTGCCGTCCGGATCTTCGAACACGATCGCGCGATCGAGGCTGCAGAACTCGCCATCGTGACTGCCCAGCGGCGTCAGCTTGACCGTTCCGTCCGCCGCCTGCACAGATCCGGCCAGGGTGAGCGCCCCGGCCAGCGTCAGCGAAGCAAGCACAGCACTTGTTTTCTTCATGGGTTTCTCCTCATTTCGGGTGGATGACGTGGCCATCGTGTCGCCTCACAGCCTTTCGAACTCTAGTCGAAAATCAGCACGACATAGGTGAGAAACAGGACCAGATGGACGACTCCTTGCAAGACGTTGGTACGCTCGCTTTGGATGTTGACCACCGACACCAGCAAGGTGATCAGCAACAGATAGGCTTCTGCGTTTTCCAGACCGAGTTCCACCGTCTTGCCGGTGAACAGGCTGATGGCAAGGATTGCGGGAATGGTCAGGCCAATGGTGGACAGAGCCGAACCCAGGGCAATGTTCATCGTTCGCTGCAACTGGTTGGCCAGTGCCGCCTTGACGGC
>LBIU01000640.1 GCA_000987445.1 Candidatus Accumulibacter adiacens
AAGCCCGAGTTCTGCAGCGCCGCCCGGACCCGATCGCGTGCTTCCTTGACCTCGGTATCTGGCAGGCCAACCAGCGTGACGCTCGGCAGGCCACCCGCGAGATGAACCTCGACGGCCACTTCCGGGGCAGAAAGACCGTCCAGTCCGCGGCTATGAACAATGGCCAGCGACATCGTGGCTGATCGTCAATGCGGGGCAGGGACTGGAGAACATGGCGAGCCGCAGGCGGAAAGCGAAGCGCGGCGCGGACCTGCCCCTGCCCTGCTCAGGCCGCGCGGTCGGGTGGGTTTTCCAGCTGCTCCAGTCGCGCTTCGAGGGCTTTCAGCTTTTCGCGGGTGCGCTGCAGAACCTGCGTCTGAATATCGAACTCCTCACGACTGACCAGATCGAGCTTGCTGAAGAAGCTGGCAAGCAGCGCACGGGCGTTCTTGTCGATATCCGCAGCAGGACTGGCAGCGATGATGCCAGCCAAGCGGGCACCAAGGTCTTCGAGAATTCTGGGGTCGAGCATGGGCATCACCGACGGGCTTTGGTTTCTGAGTGCGGCGAGTTTAGCACAGGCGCGTCGCGTCGCCGGGCACGCGCCTCGGAGCACGCACCACCATGGTGCGCCGGCGTATCAGGGCTGCGCTATCGCAGTGCAACACGCAGAGATGCACTGCGCACAGCGCACGCAGGCTACTGATTCAAAGCATAAAAAAAAGCTGGCACGGAAGCTGCTATTGCCTGGATAGCAATTCTTTTCTTGGTTCGCTTTTTTCGAGGGCTCACGCATGGAAGACAGTGTTCTTGCCGCACCGATGACTGCTACCTCATGGCCGCTGCGCAGGGCCCAGGCCATTCCTCAACGGAAGACGCCGCAAGGCCTGTGAAGCGCAGCGTCTAGACAATTTTTGTTTCAACCGGAGAGGCTTCGCCCTCCCCTGACATGGAGTGCAACATGAAACTGGTTACCGCCATCATCAAGCCGTTCAAGCTTGACGAAGTACGAGAAGCGCTGTCGGCGATCGGCGTGCAGGGCATCACGGTCACCGAAGTCAAAGGCTTCGGACGTCAGAAAGGCCATACCGAGCTGTATCGCGGTGCCGAGTACGTGGTCGATTTTCTACCGAAAGTGAAAGTCGAAGCGGCGATCCGCGACGACATCCTTGAACAGGTGATCGAGGCCATCGAAAAATCCGCCAGCACCGGCAAGATCGGCGACGGCAAGATCTTCGTCTCTGCCATTGAAGAAGTCATTCGCATCCGCACCGGCGAAACCGGTGAGGACGCCCTGTGAGGAGCCTGTCATGAAACACGTATTTACCATTCTCGCCCTGCTCGGAGCCGTCGCCATCGGCACCCCGGCCTGGGCTGACGAGGCCCCTGCCGGGGTCAGCGCCATGGGGACTGCGCTGCTGCT
>LBIU01000641.1 GCA_000987445.1 Candidatus Accumulibacter adiacens
CGCGGCGCGGCACTACGCGCAGATGATCGCCCGCGTGCTCGACCTGCGGGCCAGTGATCGCGCTCTCGAGACCTGCGAACTGACTTTCGACTTTTCGGTGCACAACATGTTCAGCACCTGGGAAGCGGGCGCTGCGCTGCACATCCTGCCGGCGACGGTGGTGATGAACGCCGTCAAGTTCGCACGCAACGCAAGGCTGACGGTGTGGAATTCAGTGCCGTCACTGGTGGGCATGTTGCGTCAGGTCAAGACCCTGCATGCGGACAGTCTGGAAGATCTGCGGGTTACCGTCTTCGGCGGTGAAGCGCTTCCCGAGAGTACGGTCGCGGCTTGGCGAGTGGCCGCGCCGAATACGGCGATCCATAACCTCTATGGGCCGACGGAGGCCACCGTCTTCTGTCTGGGGCAGGCGGTTGCGGAGGACACGCCGATCACCGCCGGACGCGACTTCGTCGCCATCGGTACGCCCCTGCCCGGCAATCAAGCGATGATCGTCGATGGCAATCATCAAGCCGTGCCCGGCGAGGACTCGGGCGAGCTGGCGGTGGCCGGCGTGCAGCTGGCCGATGGCTATCTCAATGACCCGCAAATGACGGCCGCGCGCTTCCCGACGATCAACGGCAAGCGCTGGTATTTGACCGGCGACCTGGCCAGCGTCGATGCTTTCGGGATTTTTCACTGTCTCGGCCGCATCGACAATCAGGTCAAGGTGCTCGGTTACCGCGTCGAACTCGAGGAGATCGATGCGCACCTGCGCGCCGTGAGTGGCATTGACCTGGTCGCTGCCGTCGCCTGGCCGACGGTTGACGGCATGGCTCGGGGAATCGTCGGCTTCCTGGGCGCCACAGTCGTCGACGCCGTTCAGGTCATCCGGGATCTCAAGGCCCGGCTTCCGGCCTACATGGTTCCCAATCAGTTGATTGCTCTCGAAACGGTGCCGCTCAATCAGAGCGGAAAAGTCGACCGTCAGGCGCTCAGGAGACTGCTGGACCAAGACCCGGCATGAGCCTGCCGTCGACGGTGCGCAGCGGCGACGAGTCGGCCGCTCGGCTTGGCGCCGGCTTCGCGAAGAAGACCCTGCGCGACCGGCTGGCGATCGACGAACGCGCGCCGGTCGTCGCCGCGTCGCAGACCTGGCTGGGTCAGTTGACGATCTTCCTGGTCGCCGTGCTCGCCGTTTCCAGCTTCGAGGACGGGTGGCAGGCGGCCCTGTTGGTCGGCCTGGCAATGGCCTATGCACGCCTGCCGACCTATCGCAGCTGGATCCTCCTCGGCGGTACCTGGACGGCAGCGCTGCTCGCCTTGTGCCTTTCGCAGAACGCGATCCAGGACGATATCCGCGCGATGATGGTCGTGGAAAACGTTCACGGCGTGTCGCCTCTGGCGCTCGGCCTGCTGGCGATGGCGGTTTTCTTCATCGGCGCCTGGCGCGTGCTGGAGCTCAGCCGCCGCGACAAGACCCTGTTCGTCGCGCGTCGTCCGATGCTGGCCTTGCTGGGCGTCGAGGCCGTCCTCTGCGGGCTCTGTTCGCTGAGTGCGATCGACGGACTGCCGCGCGTCCTCCTGTGGTCGCTGCTCATCGTGTTCACACCCTACCTCTGGTTTCTGGCCTACGCCCTGGCCGACCAACGCTCACGCGATGCGAGTCCGCCGATCTTCCAGATGGGCGTGCTGCGGCCCTTCTGGTCGCCCACTTTTCTGCCCTTCGGCAAAGGCGCGGCATTTCTCAGGAAGACCTTTGCCAAGTCGCCGGAAGAGCTGGCCGTCACGCAGATCAAGGGCGTCAAGCTGCTGCTGTGGGCCAATGTCCTGCTGCTCATCAAGATCGCCCTGGTCTGGGTGTTCCAGGAGCAACTGCAGGTGCCCGGTCTGGAGGCTGCACAGGATGCCTTCCTGGCCCGGCAGGCTCACTCGCTTCCCTACGCCTGGGCAGCGGTGATCCTGTCCACCGCGAAGTTCTCGTTGCAGATCGCGTTCTGGGGGCATCTGTTCATCGGCGTGGCGCGGCTGGCGGGTTTCAGGCTGCCGCGCAGTACCTGGCGCCCGCTCGGCTCGAAGACCTTGATGGAGTACTTCAACCGCTTTCACTACTACTTCAAGGAACTGCTGGTCGATTTCTTCTTCGTGCCGACCTTCTTCAAGATGTTTCGCGGCCACCCGCGGCTGCGCCTGTTCTTTGCCACCTTCATGGCCGCTGGCGTCGGCAATGCGATCTGGCACTTCATCCGCGATATCGACCTGATCGCGACGATGGGAATCGGCGGCGCGCTGGCGACTTTCGAGAGCTACGCCTTCTACTGCCTGGT
>LBIU01000642.1 GCA_000987445.1 Candidatus Accumulibacter adiacens
GTGTCGTGCATCTACGGCATCGGCGACCGCGACGAGTATCACAAGATGATCCTCACCATGCGCGTCGGCGACCGCATCGACCAGCGCGAAGTGATCAAGCGCCTGGTCGAGATGCAGTACGAGCGCAACGAAACCGACTTCCACCGTGGCATCTTTCGGGTTCGTGGCGACGTCATCGACGTCTTTCCCGCCGAGCACGCCGAGCAGGCGATCCGCATCTCGCTGTTCGACGACGAGATCGACGGCCTGCAGCTCTTCGACCCGCTGACCGGCCATCTGCAGGGAAAGCTGAGGCGCTTCACGGTCTTTCCGTCATCACACTATGTGACGCCGCGGGCCACAGTCCTGCGCGCGATCGAGGCGATCAAGCGCGAGTTGACCGAGCGCACCGCCGCCTTCCACGCCGAAGGTCGCCTGGTGGAGGCGCAGCGCATCGAGCAGCGCACGCGCTTCGACCTCGAAATGCTCGACCAGCTGGGCTTCTGCAAGGGTATCGAGAACTACTCGCGGCACCTCTCGGGCCGCCAGCCCGGCGAGCCGCCGCCAACGCTGATCGACTACCTGTCGGCCGACGCGCTGATGTTCGTCGACGAATCGCACGTCGCCATTCCCCAGGTCGGCGGCATGTTCAAGGGCGACCGCTCGCGCAAGGAAAACCTGGTCAACTACGGTTTTCGCCTGCCCTCTGCGCTCGACAACCGGCCGCTCAAGTTCGCCGAGTACGAAGCCCTGCTGCGGCAGACGATCTTCGTTTCGGCGACGCCCGCCGACTACGAGCAGACCCATCAGGGCCAGGTCGTCGAGCAGGTCGTGCGCCCGACCGGCCTGATCGACCCGGTGCTGATCGTTCGCCCGGCGTCGAGCCAGATCGACGACCTGCTCTCCGAAATCAGGTTGCGCATCGGGCGCGGCGAACGGGTGCTGGTGACCACCCTGACCAAGCGCATGTCCGAGGACCTCACCGAATACCTGAGCGAGCACGAGGTGCGCGTCCGCTACCTGCATTCGGACATCGACACCGTCGAACGCGTCGAGATCATTCGCGATCTGCGCCTCGGCAAGTTCGACGTCCTGGTCGGCATCAACCTGCTGCGCGAAGGCCTCGACATCCCGGAAGTCTCGCTGGTCGCCATTCTCGACGCCGACAAGGAGGGATTCCTGCGCTCCGAGCGTTCGCTGATCCAGACCATCGGTCGCGCCGCCCGGCACCTCAACGGCACCGCCATTCTCTACGCCGACCGGATCACCGGCTCGATGAGCCGCGCCATCGCCGAAACCGAACGGCGGCGGATCAAGCAGATCGCCTTCAACGAAGCGCACGGTATCGTCCCGAAAGGCGTCAGCAAGCGCATCACCGACATCATCGACGGTGTCTATGATGTCGACGACGCACGCCGCGAACTCAAGGCCGCGCAGCAGCAGGCCAACTACGAGACGATGAGCGAGAAGCAGCTGGCACGCGAAATCAAGCGCCTCGAGAAAGAGATGCTCGAATACGCCAAGAACCTCGAATTCGAGAAAGCCGCCGCCGCCCGCGACGCGCTGTTCCGCATTCGCCAGCAGGTCTTCGGCATCAGCGGTGAGCAGGCCAATATCGACGCGTCGTGAGCTGCAATTCGCCCGATTCATCGGGCGAAAGCTGAGAAACGTGACGACCGATCGATCCAATCATTGATGGAGAAATCAATGCAGAACTTCGAGTTTCATAACCCGACCAAGATCGTCTTTGGCGAAAAGACCCTTCCGCGCCTGGCCGACCTCGTTCCCGGCGACGCGCGCGTGCTGATCCTCTACGGGGGTGTCAGCGCCGAGAAGAATGGCACTCTCGACGAGGTCAGGGCGGCGCTCGGCGAGCGGCTGGTGCAGGAATTCGGCGGCATCGAGCCGAATCCGACCTACGAAACCCTGATGCGTGCCGTCGAGCAGGTGCGCCGCGAAAAGCTGGATTTCCTGCTCGCCGTCGGTGGCGGCTCGGTCATCGACGGGACCAAGTTCGTTGCCGCGGCCGCGAACTTCCCTGCCGATCCCTGGGAAATCCTGCTCAGCCATGGTCGCAAGGTGGACGGCGCCCTGCCCTTCGGCAGCGTCCTGACCTTGCCGGCCACCGGTTCGGAAATGAACAGCGGCTCGGTGATCACGCGCCGCGAAACGCAGGCCAAGCTGGCTTTCATGAGCCCGCATGTCTTCCCGCAGTTCTCCATACTGGATCCGACCAAGACCTACACCTTGCCGCCGCGGCAGATTGCCAACGGCGTCGTCGACCCCTTCGTGCATATTGTCGAGCAATACCTGACCTACCCGGTTGCGGGCATGGCCCAGGACCGGTTTGCCGAGGGCCTGTTGCAGACGCTGATCGAGATCGGACCACAGGCCCTGGCCACACCGGAGAATGCGGAGGTGCGCGCCAACCTGATGTGGGTCGCCACGCTGGCGCTCAACGGCTTGATCGGTGCCGGCGTGCCGCAGGACTGGGCGACGCACATGATTGGGCACGAGTTGACCGTCGCGCACGGCATCGACCACGCCCGTACCCTGGCCATCGTCCTGCCTTCGCTGCTCAATGTGCAGCGCGAGCACAAGCGCGCCAAGCTGCTGCAATACGCCGCCCGCGTCTGGCAGATCACGGATGGCGACGAAACCCAGCGCATCGACGAAGCGATCCACCGGACGGCGCAGTTCTTCGAGTCGCTCGGCGTCGACACCCACCTCGCCGCTTACGGCCTGGGGCGCGAGGCGATCGATCCCCTGCTCGCCCAGCTCGAAGCGCACGGCATGACGGCCATCGGCGAGCACCAGAACATCGACCTGGCGGTGAGCCGGAAGATCCTCGAAGGAGCCCTCTGAATGAACAGGCGATCTGGCCAGAACGACACCCGCAATCGGCGCATCGTCCTCGAGTCGCGCCCCGTCGGCGCCCCGCGCAGCGACAACTTCCGGCTCGACGAAACGCCCATTCCGCAAGCCGCGGAAGGCCAGCTTCTGCTGCGCACGCGCTATCTTTCGCTCGATCCCTACATGCGCGGCCGCATGAGCGACGCGCCCTCCTACGCCGCGCCGGTCGGCATCGGTGAGCCGATGCCCGGCGGCACGGTGGCACGCGTCGAGGCCTCGCGGCATCCCGACTATCGTGTGGGCGACCTGGTCCTCGCCTACTCCGGCTGGCAGGACTACGCGCTTTCCGATGGCCGCGCGCTGGTCAAGCTCGATCCGGCCATGGCGCGACCGTCCTTGGCCCTCGGTGTGCTCGGCATGCCCGGTTTCACCGCCTACATGGGCCTGCTCGACATCGGCCGGCCGCAAGCCGGCGAGACCGTCGTCGTCGCCGCGGCGAGCGGTGCCGTCGGCGCAGTGGTCGGTCAGATTGCCAAACTCAA
>LBIU01000643.1 GCA_000987445.1 Candidatus Accumulibacter adiacens
GCAGCCGTAGAAACGATCCGCTGACATCAAACCAGGCGCTGCCGCCGGCGCGCGGGCAACTGACGACGAAGCCTCCATGCGGTGCCGCGCAGATGCTGCCGCCATAGCCCTGCAAGGGCGCTGCCTGCCTGGCGGGGCGCAAGGCCGCACCGTCCCACAGTGCGAGGACCGAGGCGGCCTTGCGGGTCGCCGGATCGTCGTGCTCGGCCTGCAGGGCGACACCGACCTGTGCCGAGACCCGGTCCCATGCCAGATGGCGGATACTCAGGCGGGCGTCGGCCAGGCGCCACTGCCCGAGGAGTTTCCCGTCCTTGCTGTCCAGCGCGACCAGCGAGGGGTCCATGTCGGCGACGAATTGCTTGCTGCGACCGCTCTCGGCCTGGGTACGGATGCCACCGTTGGCGACCAGCAGCGCCCCGGCGGGGATGCCCATCAGCCGCTTTGGCAGGACCAGCATCTGGTGCGGGTCCAGGCCGTGGGTGGGCCATTCAGCCAGCTTGGCCATGGTCTGCAGGTCGCGCACGCCGAGCAGGCCCTGGCCACTGCCCTGGTCCGTCTCGGTCGAGAAGAATGCGCTTGCCGGCTGCGACAGCGTCAGCAGATGCCCATTGAAGCGGCGGTCGTCGTCTGGCCAGTGCCAGCGGCGGACCCCGCTGTCCGGCTGCCAGTGCAGCAACCAGTCGCCCGGACGGCGCGCGACCACCAAGACACTGCCGTCAGACAGCGCGTGCAGGCCATGGCCGCGGCCCGGCAACGCCGCTGCGGCTTCCACCGCCCAGCGACCGGCCTGGGCGCGAATGATGCCGACAAAGTGATCGGCGTCGGTCTGCCAGGCGGCAAGCAGTCGGGTGCTGCTCGAAGCGCTGCCCCCGCGAACCCACGGGGCGACCAGACAGCAACTTGCCGCGCCGACAGCCTGCAGCCATGCGCGGCGACTCAGCATCGGCGTGGTCATTCAGTCCCCGTCGGCATCGGAAAAGCCGATCGGGATGTCCAGGGCCGCAGAAACCTCGTTCTGGTAGAGCAGCGTCACGGCTTTGATCGATTGCGCCAGCGCCAGCAGAGCGCCGGTCGGCGACTCGGGAGTGAGGCCTTCAAGCTCGGCACCAACCTTGTCGAGAGCCTGCGTCCAGCGTTGCGCGAGCGCCAGGTGACCCTTGCCCCTCAGGATCGCTTCGATGGGTATCACCGACTGCCCGGCTTGTGGCGGCACACGTCTTTGCGCGCTCGTGAGCTGGCCTTGCGCCAGCAGGCCTTGCCACTGCACCCGCCAGGCCATGAGATTGCTTTCGCGGCTCAGGCGGGCGAACGGCACGGGTTGTCGTGGCGCAGCCGCGTCCGCGCCCTGCGTCGCGCGGATGGGTTTCTCGATGTGCGCCCAGCGCAGCTTTTCAGCAGCTGCCAGCCACTGGTTGACCCATTCGCCCATGGCATTGGCGGTAGCTTCCGGTGACGCCTGCCAATCCCGGGTGGCCATGACCGTCAACTTGGCATTAAGCGCGCGCGCCTCGACGACGATCCCTTGCGCCACCAGTTCGGCGAAACGACAGTTGCCTGAGGTGAGCGGGGTTTCCGACGGCCCGGGCTGACTCCAGGCGGCCAGCAGGTACTCCAACGCAGGCAGGCCCTTTGCCGGGGTGCCCACTGTTTCCATATCGACCAGTGTATGTGGTTCTTTGGCCATGGCCTTGCGTAGCAACTCCGGACGCATCGGCCAGAAGTCGATTTGGCGCTGCGAGCGGCGCGCCAGCACCGGACCCACGGCCGGCGTAGACAGCGCTTCCCAGGCAAGCATGGACTGTTGCCACTGTCTGCGCAGGTCGGCCAGGCTGCCCTGCTGGCGGCAGTAGCGCTCGGTCTGCGCAGCCAGCTTCTCGGCTTGCTGTTGGAACGTCTGCGCTCGGGCCGGCAGGAAGTGCGCATACAGACCCTGCAGCACCGCTTGGCTCGAGTAGATCGGCATGAGCGTGGCCTGCTGGGAATGGGCCAACGGCGAACACAGGGCCGCAGACAGGGAGATCACGAGCAGGGACGGGATAGCCGGACTGCGCCTGGATGTTCTCATAGTGACTCCACGAAGCGCACCAGTGCCTGCCGGTCAGCCGCGTTCATCTTCAGCACCTCCTGCTGGCTGGACTGCGCCTCACCGCCATGCCAGAGAATGGCTTCCAGCACGCCATTGGCGCGCCCGTCGTGCAACAGGCGCTGGTGTCCGTTTACCTCCTGAACGAGGCCGACTCCCCAGAGCGGTGGTGTTTTCCACTGGCGACCGTTGGCCTGAAAGTCGGGCCGGCCGTCTGCCAGGTTCGGCCCCATGTCGTGCAGCAGAAGATCGGTGTACGGCCAGATCTTCTGACCCTGCAGCTTGCTGCTGGTCCAGCGCGATGACGGGTTCTCCGCGGTGACATAGCTCGGCCTGTGGCAGCTGCTGCACCGCGCTTTGGCGAACAGCACCTGTCCGCGAAGAACCGTCTTGTCCTTGGCCTTGCGGCGCGCCGCCGGTGCCAGCGTGGCCTGGTAGAAGATGGTGTGGTTCAGTGTGGCGTCGTCGATCTCCGGCACCTCGGCCGTGGCGTTCCTGGCCGCGGTCAGCGCCGACACGCCAGCACGCTTGCCGCCACCGTGCGGTGCATCCAGACAATCGACCTGAGTTGGCGTGCAGCTTTCGTTCGGTAGCCGGCGGGAAGTGATACCGATGTCACCGTTGAAGGCGCCGGCCGTCTGGCTGGCGATACTGGCCACATTGGCCTTCCAGCCAAAGCGGCCAACGCGCTCGGCACCGGCAAAGACATCCCAGACGCGATTCACCTGGCCCTTGACCGGACCATCGCTGGCCGCCTGATCCGCTGCATTGCGCAGGATGTCGGCCTCCGAAATGGCTTCGAGCAGACCGATGCCCGCAAGTTGTGGTGCGATGCGCGGGCTGATCATCACGTCCTGTGCCATCGGCCCGTAGGCCAGGTCGGTGAGTTCATAGATCGGTTGCTGCAAGGTGTATGGCGTACCGTCGGCGAAGCTGCCTTTGATGGTCGCCGAGCGAATCCGCACGCGGCCCTCCGGACGGACACCCTGAATCGCTGCGTTGTTGAACTGGTCACCATAGGTGGGCTCGGGCACGACACCGGCATTGCCTCTCGGCTGTCCGGGAATCGACAGGCGCAGCAGCAGGGCGACCGTGGCTTCGGGATCGGGGTCCAGGGTCCGCCCATGATCCGGTGGCGCGCCGCGGCCGTCGAAGGTATGGCAGCCGGCGCAGGAACGAGCGATGAAATGCGGCCCCAGCCCGTCACGCGCCGTTGTTGAAGCAGGCGCTTCGACCCAGTTGCGCTTGAAGAACGAGTTGCCGATCGCAAAGCGGCGGCGCTCGTCGTCGTCGAGGTTGGCCAACGGGAAGGAAAACGCGTTTTTCCCGTTGGCATAGACGGT
>LBIU01000644.1 GCA_000987445.1 Candidatus Accumulibacter adiacens
CGATCCCGACCCGCGAGGTCGACCTCCGCAACGGCGAACATCTGTCGCCGGAATTCCGCGCAATCAATCCCTACTGCACCGTGCCGGTGCTCGAACTCGACGACGGCACGCGGCTGACCTCGACGCAGGGCTGCTGGCGCTATCTCGAGGAAACCGTCCCCAACCCGCCGCTGCTCGGTTCGACGCCGACCGAAAAAGCACTCATCGCCGACCTGCTGTGGCATGTCGAAACGGATGGCTGGCACGCGATGACCGAAGCCGTACGCAATTCACTGCCGGGAATGAAGGACCGTGCACTGACCGGCGCAGAGAACTACGCGCAAATCCCGGCGCTCGGCGAACGCGGCAAGCTGCGCAGCGAACGCTTCCTCGCCCATCTCGACGAAATGCTGGCCGGACGCGACTACCTCGCCGGTGATCGCTACAGCGCCGCCGACATCATGGCCATGGTGCTGGTCGATTTCGCCGGCTGGCTGAAGATCGCGCTGCCCGCCGACGCCGCCAACGCCCAGCGCTGGTACGCTGCCGTCAGCGCCCGGCCGAGCGCCAAGCTGTAGCGCTGCCGAGGTTCGCGCGCAGGCGACCAGCGCGGCCTTGCCCCGGTACAATTCGCTCTTTTCGCTCGCCCCGCGTCGTCACCGATCGCCCCTCCTTGCCGCTCGTCGGCGGCAGCTTGCCGCCGACGCCCTGGTAGACCGACGGGTGTCGGTGCCGTGAACGCTTCGGAGCCTCAATGGACATCCTCATCTCCCCCGTAACCGCCGCCGATGTCGAAGCGGTTGCCGCACTCGCACGCCGCGTCTGGCAGCACACCTACCTGGGCATCATCAGCCAGCAACAGATCGACTACATGCTCGAACAGCGCTACCGGGCGCCGCGGGTGCACGAGGAATTGGGCATGGACACGATATGGTGGGACCAGCTGAGCGTCGATGGTCAGCTGGCGGGCTTCGTCTCCTGCCTGCTGACCGGCACGCCCGGCGAAATGAAGCTCGACAAGCTCTATGTCGACCCGCAGCGACAGCGGCTCGGAATCGGTCGCCGCCTCGTCGATCAGGTGCTTGCACGCGCGCTGGCAGCAGGTTGCCAAACGCTGATCCTGGCCGTCAACAAGGGCAACGAGAAGGCCATTGCCGCTTATCGCAAACAGGGCTTCGCCGTCCGCGACTCGGTCTGCGTCGATATTGGCGGCGGATTCGTGATGGACGACTTTATAATGGCCCGCTCATTGGCTGCGCCCGCCGCCGGATCCTGAACGACCATGAAACTCAGCTTTGTCAAGATGCACGGACTCGGCAACGACTTTGTCGTGCTCGACGGCACGCGTCGGTCAATTGACCTGACGGCGGCACAACTGCGCTTGCTCGCCGACCGCCACTTCGGCGTCGGCTGCGACCAGATCCTGCTCGTCGAAGCAGCGCGCCAGCCGGAGGTCGATTTCCGCTATCGCATCTTCAATGCCGATGGTGGCGAAGTCGAGCAGTGCGGCAACGGCGCGCGCTGCTTCGTGCGTTTCGTCCATGAGCAGGGGCTGAGCGCGAAGCGCGAAATCCGCGTTGAAACGATGAGTGGGATCATCGTCCCGCGTCTCGAGGACGACGGCACGGTGAGCGTGGACATGGGGGTACCGGTCCTGGCGCCAGCAAGGATCCCTTTCCTCAGTGCCAGCGACGATCTGCTGCAGACGCTACGCATCGCCGACCATGAAATCGCCATCACCGCCGTCGGCATGGGTAATCCACATGCCGTGCAGGTGGTCGACGACGTCGCAACGGCAGCGGTCGAACAGCAGGGACCACTGATCGAAAAACACCCCTGCTTCCCGCAGCGCGTCAATGCCGGCTTCATGCAGGTGGTCGACCGGCAGGCCATTCGCCTGCGCGTTTTCGAACGTGGCGCCGGCGAAACACTGGCCTGCGGCACCGGCGCCTGCGCCGCCGTCGTTGCCGGCATCAGCCGCGGCCTGCTCGCTTCGCCGGTCGACGTCGAAATGCGGGGCGGCATGCTCAGCGTCGCCTGGAATGGGCCCGGCACCTCCGTGCTGATGACCGGCCCCGCAGTCACCGTATTCAAGGGAGAAATCGAAGTATGAAATCCAGCGAAGTCGCAGAGTACCTGCACAGCAATCCACAGTTCTTCGAAGAGCACTCGGACCTGATGACCAATATGGTCGTTCCGCACCCGCATGGGGGGCGAACGATCTCGATCACCGAGCGCCAGATGCTCGCGCTGCGCGACAAGAACAAGCAGCTCGAAAGCAAGATGGGCGAACTGCTGCAGTTCGGCGAGGAGAACGACGCCATCAGCGAAAAGATGCACCGTCTGGCGGTGGGCATGATCGCCGCCAACAGCTTCCA
>LBIU01000645.1 GCA_000987445.1 Candidatus Accumulibacter adiacens
ACGTACTCGCCCTCGCTGGCCTCGGTCAGCGAGCGCAACCTTGAGTCCTCGTCAAAGTTGTAGATACGGATCCCCCGCAAACGCATATCCGGCAGGACGACGCGCACGTTGATGAAACTGCGCTCGTCCTTGACCCACAGTCCTGAACGCAGGTCCTGCCCGATCATTCGCCCCCGGGCTTTCAAGCGCAATTGATTGGCCTCTCTTTCGGCAGGCGGCGCCACGTACTCGCCAATCAGGAAAGTGGCGACGGCAAACAGGCCGGCGACCAGGAACAGCACGCGCAACACAGCTCCCGAGGACAGGCCGGAGACCCGCAGCACGGTGATCTCGGAATGACGAGCCAGGGACGACAGGGCGTAGAGCGTCCCGATCAGGACAGCAATCGGCATCAGCTCGTAGACGCGTCCGGGCAAGCGTAGCAGAACGAAGGCAAAAGCATGCCGGAGTTGGTAACCGCCCCGCCCGATGTCCTGGACCTCGCCAAGCATGTCAAAGAAGGCAAACAAGGCCAGAAACGCCAGTAACACCAGGAGAATGGCGCCAGACACCTCGCGCATCAGGTAACGACGATAGATCTTCATCGCCCGAGACGCAGGAAAGATGAGACGGCGATACGGTGATGGAAGAGAAACGGCAGGAGAAACAGCATCAGCAGATGGACAACCAGCACGCCGACGGCAAAAGACACCTGGCCATTGGCCACCCAGCCCTGACTGATGGTCAGCAGGTTGTTGTAGATCACATAGACCAGAATGGCCAGGAGCATATTCGCCGAACGCCCGGCACGCGGATTGACGAAGGACAGTGGAATCGCCAGGATAGCCAGCACGGCCGCCGAGAGCGGCATGCCGACACGCCATAGCAACTCCGCCCGATAGCGAGGCAGGTCGAGGCCCAACAGCTCCAGCGGAGGCATGTTCTTCGGTGTCCGCTCTATGCCCTGTGCCTCCTTGGTCTCCAGGCGAACGGCATAGCGCTCATACTCAAGGATGCGAAAGCCCGCTGTACCAGGCTCAAGCTCGTAGCGACGCCCATTTTCCAGGACGATGAAGCGATCACCGTTGGCGGCCGTCTCCTGATGACCGGTTCTGGCCATCGTCACCCCCAGGCGCTCGGGCTCGGCTTCGTTGACAAAGACGTTGCGCACGTGGCTCGTATCCTCGGCCACGGCCTCGACAAAGACCACCCGGTCCCCCGTCGAGGATTCTTGAAACGTGCCCGGCGAGATCTGCCCGGCATCCTTTCGGTTGCTCAACTTGCCTCGGTATTCCGCGCTCTGCGACAAGGCCCAGGGGGAAAGAACCAGCGAGAGCACAGCGATGGTGGCCACCAGGGG
>LBIU01000070.1 GCA_000987445.1 Candidatus Accumulibacter adiacens
TGCTTGCTGGCGTCGGCCGTCGGCAGGTTGATCTCCAGCCCCGAAAACTTGGCGTAGGTAGTCGTCAGCATCAGAAAGATGATGATCACCAGCAGCACATCGATGAACGGGATCAGGTTGATCTCGGGAACGTCGCTGCTGCGACCGCGGCGAAAGTTCATCGTCGCCTCCTCAGGATCTGCGTTCGCCGTGCAGGACCTCGACCAGACGCACCGCCTGTTGCTGCATGTCGATGACGAAAGTGGAAACGAGGGCCCGAAAGTGCCGCCAGAAGATCATGCTTGGAATGGCGATCAGCAGGCCAAAGCCGGTGTTGTAGAGGGCCACCGAAATCCCGTGCGCCAGCTGCATCGGATTGCTGCCGCTGGGCGACTGCGAACCGAAAATCTCGATCATCCCGACGATGGTGCCAAAGAGGCCCATCAGTGGGCTGATCGAGGCAATGGTGCCGAGCGTTGTCAGGTAACGTTCGAGTTCATGCGAGACGACGCTGCCGGCCTCCTCGATCGACTCCTTCATGATTTCGCGCGAACTGCTCTCGTTGCGCAGACCGGCGGCAAGCACTCTGCCAAGCGGCGAATGCGCCTCGAGATCGACGACCATCGCCTGCGTGGCCCCTCTTTGTCGGAACTCGGTGACCACCCGCTGTAGCAGGTCGGGCGGCACGACCTTGACTCGACGCAGCGCCACCAGACGCTCGATGATCAGCGCGACGGCCACGATCGACGCCAGCAGCAAGGGCCAGATGGGCCAACCAGCAGCCTGAACGATGGAAAACACGGTGCACCCCAGGTGATTTTCAAGGAGGGAACTTTAGCCTGCAGCCGCACTTGCGGCAAGTGCCGCCGCGCTTCGCGCCGCCTTGAACCGCTTCCAGGCATTTCGCGGCGCAGCCAAGCCCGGCGAGCGAGCGCCGAACAAGGCGCGCCAATGCGCACGCCGTTGCCGGCAAATCGGGAATCCACAGGAACTGTGGATAAATGCGCTGCGAGGCTGTTGGCAAGCATCGCAAGTGGCCGACGGGCAAGCGTTTTTCCGCGCTGCCTGTGCTACAAGCAAGAAACAGGCGCGGCCGGGGATGTAAAATTCGCGGATGTCAGAGACTGCCCCCGGCAACAGCCCCCTTCCCGCGCGCCCACCGGTGATCCCGGTGGCCATGCTCAACCGCCTTGTCCGCGAACGGCTCG
The DNA here is from genome assembly GCA_000987445.1 of Candidatus Accumulibacter adiacens. Taxonomy (GTDB): domain Bacteria; phylum Pseudomonadota; class Gammaproteobacteria; order Burkholderiales; family Rhodocyclaceae; genus Accumulibacter; species Accumulibacter adiacens. The sequence continues at coordinate 1,188 of LBIU01000070.1, forward strand.
AGGCCGCTTTTCCGCTGTGCTGGGTCGCCGGCGAGGTCTCCAACCTCAGCCGCGCACCGTCCGGACATGTCTACTTCTCGCTCAAGGACGCCGCCGCGCAGGTGCGCTGCGTGATGTTCCGCAGCCGCGCACAGCTGCTCGGCTGGCGGCTGGAAAACGGTCAGCATATCGAGGCGCGGGTGCTGGTGACGCTCTACGAGGCGCGCGGCGACTTCCAGCTCAATGTCGAAGCGGCGCGGCGCGGCGGCATCGGCGACCTCTACGAACAGTTCCTGCGCCTCAAGGAAAAGCTCGCAGCCGAAGGGCTCTTCGCCAGCGCCGTCAAACGCCCGCTGCCTGCGTTTCCACGCTGCGTCGGGGTGGTCACTTCGCTGCAGGCGGCGGCACTGCGCGACGTGCTGACGACGCTGGCGCGCCGCGCCCCGCAGGTGAGCATCGTCCTCTACCCGACGCCGGTGCAGGGTGACGGCGCGGCTGCGCAAATTGCCGACACCATCCGCTGCGCCGGGGAACGCCGCGACTGCGACCTGCTGATCGTCTGTCGTGGCGGTGGCAGCATGGAAGACCTCTGGGCATTCAACGACGAGCGCGTCGCGCGCGCCATCCGCGCCTGCCCGCTACCGGTGATCTGCGGTGTCGGCCACGAAACCGATTTCTGCATCGCCGACTTCGCCGCCGATCAGCGGGCGCCGACGCCGACTGCAGCCGCCGAACTCGCGGCTCCCGAACAGGCCGCCCTGCGCGCGCGCCTGTCCGCCTCGCAAGATGCCCTGCGCCGCCAGATCGAACAGCTTCTCGAACAACGCGGCCAGCAGGTCGACTGGCTGGCCCGCCGCCTGCAACACCCGGCACAGTACCTGGCCCAAAAGCGCGAGCGGCTACGCAATCTGCAACGCCAACTCGGCGCCGGATTGCTGCAAGCCAGCGCACGCGCACGCGGCGAACTGACCCGCCTCAGCCGCCGCCTGCTGCTCAACCGCCCACACCCGGCGCGCCACGCCGGCCGACTGGCGGCGCTGGCACCGCAACTGCGCAGCGCCTGGCACGACGCCCAGCACGGCCGGCGCGCCGACCTCGAACGGCTGGCAGCCGGACTCGCACATCTCAATCCGCAGGCGGTCCTGGCGCGCGGTTACAGCGTCGTCACCAACGCCCAGGGCGAAATCGTTCGCGACAGCCGCAGCCTGGAACCAAGCGCGCGGATCGCTGTCTTGTTGCACCGTGGACG
>LBIU01000646.1 GCA_000987445.1 Candidatus Accumulibacter adiacens
TGGCAGAAGGAAGCGCGCAAGCTCGAACTGCAGGGCAAGCAGGAACAGGCCGAGACGATCCGCCGGACGATCCTCAAGCAGACGCCGGTTCCCTGGCCGGTTTTCGGCGAAGCGAAAGTCGTCGAGCTGCTGGTCAAGGTGTTCCGCGAGCAGGTCCCCGGCGCCAAGATGAAGCAGCAGCTCTACGAATACGCGACCTGCCATGACGAACCGCAACTCGCCGAATGGCTGGCTGCGGAGGCGAAGTTCGCGCAGGCGGCGAACTTCGCACAGCAACGTGCGAACTTCGGACGGAAGACCTACCTTCCCTACTTCGCAAACCATTTCAGGGACATCCTGAAGCAATGCGAGCTGTATGGGATCGAGCATCGGCTGCCGATGAATCTGACGCCGTTGATGGCTGCGGCGACGGCCGGCAACGTACCGCTGGTCGAAGCGCTGCTCGAGCGTGGCGCCGATCGCGACGCCGTTGACCACTATGGCTACAACGCGCTGCACTGCGCGTTGCGCGAGGGATTCCGCGATGCGAACTTCGCCCGCGGTCCACTCGCCGCGCTTTACGAACGGCTCGCCCCGGCGAGCATCGACGTCAACACCGGCGAACGCCTGGTGCGCCTCGACCGGCATCTGTCCGAGTACTTCCTCTTCCAGACGCTCTGGGTCCTCTTCAAGTCCCGCTTCAGTCACCGCCAGCGCCGCAGCAACGGCGCTTTCGAGGCGCAGGCCATTCTCGACGCCTGGCAGCATCTGCCGGCCAATATCGTCCGTCCGGAACGCAACAGGCGCCAGCATCTGTCAAGCGTCCTGGCGCGCAACGAAATCGAGCGCGACTACGCCTACAACCGGGCGCTGTTCAGGCGCGTCAGTCAGGGCTGGTACCAGCTCAATCCCAGACTCGCCGTCCGCCGCCGCCAGGGCGACGAGGAAAGGTGGACGCCGGTCTTTGCGGCGCTCAACCTGCCGCTGATCAACGAGTTTTCCCGGCTGGACGACTGGGGATGGCCGGAGCCGATTGCGAAAGTCATCGACCGCTTGCTTCTCGAGGCGGGTCTGCCCGGATGGCGCGTGCCGATCGCTGCCGAGCGCGCCGTCGCCCGTGCGCAGGCACGCGAGGAAGAACGCCTGGCCGAAGCGCAAGCGCGGCAGGCGCAACGCGAGGCAGAGCAGGCAGCCGCGGCACAAAGGCCGATCGGGTGGGGCACTCCGCAGGCCAAACGCCTCGAGATCGAACGTATCCGGCGCGAAATCGAAGCGCGCAGGAAGCGCTGAGAGGACGATTTCACGCCGCAGCAGAGACGCGCGGGAGATTTTCCCCAGGCGCCGTGATGAGCGGGTACGCTTGCTGCTGATCCCTGGCAGCCGCGATCAGTACGCGGAAATCGAGCGCCACTTCGAAACGGTAATCGACTTTCCCGACGCGGCCACCAGGTCACTGGCCGACCGCCGCGGCCAGCAACTCTCGCAACGCCGCACAGGAGATGCAAGGTGAAGAAGCGCTACTGGATGATCATCATCGTGCTCTTGCTCGTTGGCCTCGACTGGCTGATCCGCGCCCCCGATTCGCGTTCTCGACAGCTGACGGCAGTCATTGCGGCGCAGGGCAGCGCGCAGCTGAAGAGCTACCCCTACCAGTTCCGGGTCCTGAAAGTCACTGGCGAAACGGCCTTCATCAGTACGCCGCGCAACGTCCAGGTACCGGCGTTCAAGGCGCTGGCCGTTCTCTATCCGGACATCAATACCAAGGACGCCAACGATCCAGCATTCATCGCCGCGCAAACGCTGCTCGGCGAAGTGCAGGCCGAAGCGCGCGCGATCATCCTCGCGCAGCCCGGAATCAAGGACGCGCGCTGGGAACTCGATCGGGAGTGGCTCGCCGCGCACTATATCGAAGTGCCCGAGAAGTAGTGGCCAGCGCCGCAAGC
>LBIU01000647.1 GCA_000987445.1 Candidatus Accumulibacter adiacens
ACCACGCAACAGCCAGCGGCCAGCGCCGGGCCCACCTTGCGGGTGATCATCGCCGCCGGAAAATTCCACGGCGTGATCGCCGCACAGACGCCGATCGGCTCCTTGGTCACCAGAACGCGTTTGTCGGCGTGGTGCGGCGGAACGATGTCACCGTAGATGCGCTTGCCTTCCTCGGCAAACCACTCGATGAACGAAGCCGCGTAGACGATCTCGCCGCGGGCCTCGGCGAGCGGCTTGCCCTGCTCGGCGGTCATCAGTTGCGCCAGATCCTCCTGGTTGGCGAGCAGCAGCTCGAACCAGCGCCGCAGAACCTTCGCCCGCTCGCCGGCGGTATGTGCCCGCCACGCTGGCTGCGCGGCCCGCGCGGCTTCGATTGCCCGCCGCGTTTCGTCGGCGCCCATGTCCGGCACCGTCGCCAGCTCTTCGCCGCTGGCCGGATTGATCACCGCAAAGCTGCGCCCATTGTCGGCGGCAGCCCATTGGCCGTTGATGTAGCACAACTGCTTGAGCAGTTTGGTATCGCCAAGTTTCAAAGCCGTTTCTCCTTCTGGCGTCGTCAATTTTTCCGATTTCCGCAAAGCCTCGCCGGCCAGACGGCAGCCGTCGCCGGCACCGGCTATCCCGAATTGACTGTACGCCCCAAAGCGGTGCAGAATCGAACCAATTAGTTGCTCACTTCTGATACCAATCTGGCGCCCCCCCTCACCTGCCGATCAATGGACAAGTCGCTGTGCATCGAGCTCATTCGCGATCGCTTCGCGAGCGAGCCGCCGGGATCGCGAACGCAAGCCGCCTTGCACCTCGTTCTGCGGCGCTTGATTCTGGACGGCGAACTGCCTGCCGGCAGCCCGCTGCCGCCAACCCGGCGCCTGGCCAGCGACCTCGGCCTCAGCCGCAGCACGCTGGTCAGGGTCTACGAGCAACTCCTCGTCGAAGGCTATCTGCAGAGTCGCGGCGGCTCGGCAACGCTGGTCTCGGAAGCCCTGCCCGCGGCAGCGCCCGGCAGCGCGCGCCGGACCCACCCGCCCGATCGTGCCGCCCACGCGGCGAGCCTGTCGCGGCGCGGCAGCGAGATCGCGCAGCACGCGACGAGCAGCCGCATCCAGAGCGGCGCCTTCGTACCGGGAGCGCCCGACGTCGGCCTGTTTCCCTTCGCCACCTGGCGGCGCCTGCTGGCGAAGAACATCCGCTTCGAACAACGCCACCTCGCGCGCTACAGCCACGGCGGCTACGGGCCCTTGAAAGCGGTGCTCGCCGACTACCTGCGTGCGTCACGGCGGATGAGCTGTTCGCCGCGGCAAATCCTGATCCTCAACGGCTCGCATCAGGCCATCGATCTCTGCGCGCACATGCTCTGCGACAACGGCGATCATGCCTGGATGGAGGACCCCGGCTACTGGGGGGCGAGCAACGTCCTGCGTGCCAACGGGCTGCAGATCGCACCCATCCCGGTCGATGACGAAGGCCTGTCGCTGCCAGCGCCGGGTTCGCCGTCGCCGCCGCGTCTGATCTTCGTTTCCCCTTCCAGCCAGTACCCGACCGGGGTGGTGATGTCGCTGAGCCGGCGCATGCAACTCCTCGAACTGGCCGAAACGAACCGTGCCTGGGTCATCGAGGATGACTACGACAACGAGATTCGCTATCACCCCTACACCATCGGTTCCCTCTTCGGGCAAGCGCGTTCGCAGCGGGTGATCTATCTCGGCACCTTCAGCAAGACCATGTTCCCCGGTTTGCGCCTCGCCTACCTGGTGGTCCCCGAACAGCTCGCCGAAGCCTTTGCCATCGGCAACGCCGAGCTCTACCGGGAAGGGCGCATGATCGAACAGGCCGCACTCGCGGAATTCATCGACGCCGGCCATCTCGGCGCGCACCTGAAGCGTGTGCGCAGCATCTACCAGGATCGCCGCAACGTGCTGCGCCGAGCCGTCGAATCGCGGCTCGGCGATCTGGTGAGCACCAGCGGCGGTCTGGCCGGCCTGCATCTACCCTACTTCTTCAGCCAGCCGCTGGATGATGTCGCGCTGTCAAACGAAATGCTCAAGGCCGGCCTCGTCGTTCGTCCGCTGTCGATGTACTACGCGGACCCGGCCTGCAGCCGTTCGGGGATGGTCCTTGGCTTTGCCGCCATCGATGCCCAGACCATCGAGACTGCCGCCGCGCAATTGTGCCGGGTGGTCGAACGCCGGTGTCGGCGCCAGCAAGAGGACAAGCCCCATGTCACTTGACTACCGAGCGGCGTCGATCCATTGCACACCGGCGCTTCACGACGAGGAAGCTGCGCGATCCGTCGCGCAGCGGTACTTGGCAACCGCCGCGTCCACAGACGCCGCCGCCATCACGCAGCCAGCCGCCCTGGCTCCGGGCCAATCACGCTTCGAGCGCCGACGAAGCCCGCCGTACGAAGGCCTCGAAATCACCCACCGGCAGCGGTGGGCTGAAGAAGTAGCCCTGATAGGCGTCGCAGCCGGCGCTCGCCAGAAAGTCTCGCTGGGCTTGCGTGTCGACCCCCTCGGCAACGACGCAGAGTTCCAGGCTGTGGGCCAAGGCCACGATGCTCCGCGCGATCGCCGCATCATTGGGGTCGGTGAGCACGTCGCGCACGAATGAGCGATCGATCTTCAACTGATCCAACGGCAGGCGCTTGAGGTAAGCGAGCGAGGAATAACCGGTGCCGAAATCGTCGAGCGCGAAACCGACACCGCTGACTTTCATGCGGGACACCTTGTGGATCAGGTCATCGAAGTCGTGCACCAACAGACTCTCCGTCAGCTCGAGCTTCAGCCTCCTCGGATTGGCGCCGCTGGCCGCAATTATCGCCAGTACCCGGTCCGCAAAGTCGGGGGCACGGAACTGTCGGGCGCTGACGTTTACCGCCACGGTCAACCCGGCCAGCCCAGGTCGGGTGGCCCACTTCGCCAGCTGCGTGCAGGCGGCCTCCAGAACCCAATAGCCGAGGCTCATGATCAAGCCTGTTTGTTCCGCCAGTGGAATGAACTCGGCCGGTGAGACCATGCCATGGTCAGGGTGCCGCCAGCGCAGAAGCACTTCACTTCCCACGACCGCACCGCTACCGGCGACCTGAGCCTGAAAGTGGAGTTCGAGCCGATTGTCTCCGATGGCGCGACAAAGGCTTGCCTCGAGTTCGGCGCGTCTGAGCACCAGGGTCTGCATCGTCGGATCAAAGAAATGCAGGCTGTTGCGACCCGCTTCCTTGGCTTTGTACATGGCCAGATCGGCCTGCTTGAGCACGCCATCAATCGACACCTCGCCGCCGCGGAACACGGTGGCACCAATGCTGGCGGTACTGCGATAGTCGGCGCTTCCGAGCAGATAGGGTCGATTCAGGGCGGCGAGAATCTTTTCGCCGACAATCTTGGTCTGGCTGGCCGCATCGTCCATGTTTCCGCTCAGGTTCTCCAGCAGGAGCACGAATTCGTCGCCACCCAGCCGCGCCACCGTATCGCCCTCGCGCACATAAGCAGCGAGGCGTTGCGCGACGGCCTGCAACAGCAGATCACCCTGGTCGTGGCCAAGGGTATCGTTGAGCGCCTTGAAACGATCGAGGTCGACGAACAGCAGGGCATTGAGCGTCCTGTTGCGCGCGCTGGCGGTCATCGCCCGCTTCATGTGGTCCATCAGCAGCGCACGGTTCGGCACCTTCGTCAGCATGTCGAAGAAAGCCAGTTCCTCGATTCGCCGGTCGGCCTTCTTGCGTTCGGAAACGTCGTCGTGCGTCACGATGTAATGGGTCACGGCACCGTGACCGTTGCGTACCGGCGAAATGGTGAGCCACGCGGGATAGACCTCGCCGTTCTTGCGCTGGCCCCAGATTTCTCCCTGCCACCCGCCGCCCCCGAGGACCGCTTTCCAGAGGCTGCGGAGAAACCGGCTATCGTGACGGCCGGATGCGAGCAGATCGGGGGTTTTGCCGACGACATCCTCCACCGCGTAGCCGGTGACCCGGGTGAACGCCTGGTTGACGCGCAGGATCGAGCGCCGCGCATCGGTCACCACCATGCTGTGCTGCGCCTCGAAAGCGACAGCGGCGATGCGCAAATCGCCGTCCGCCCGCTTGCGGTCGCTGACATCGCTGATCGCCAGGCGCAGCACGGTGGTGCCGTCGGCGTCCACCGCGGCAATCGTTTCCAGCTGCGCCCAGAATGGGCTACCGCCACAGGTCAACATGCGCAGGTCGCAACGCTGCGTCTGACCGCTTGAAAAAGCCTGCTTGTGATGCAGATAGAAGATGTCCTGGTCCGCGCTGTGGATGAAGCGGCTGAGCCTCCGCTTGACCAGGGCACCGCGGGCGGCCCCCAGCAGAGTTGCTGCCGTCAGGTTGGCTTCCCGAATCAGACCCGTCGGAGTCACGGTGCAATAGCCCACCGGCGCCAGGTCATAAAGGTCGAAATAGCGTGCCCGCGCCGTGTCCAGTTCCAACTGCGCCCGACGCAGCTCCTCGTTCTGCATTTCCAGCTCGATCTGATGCACGTGCAGATCATGCAGTGCTGCCCGCATGGCCTCCAGCGATAGCGCCTCCACATCTTCCGGTACGCGGTCCAGGCTTTCCGTCAGCCGCACTTCCGCGCGCTGGCGGAGCTCCTGCGCCAGGCGCCCGGACTCGCCGCCCCGGCGTGCCGCGGCAAGGCCGAGACCAATACTCCGAGGGCTCACGGGGGCACGCCACCGGAAACGACCGTCGTCGTGGCACTTCTTGCTCGTTCCGTGGTCGCCACCGCATATACCTGCTTGCGCTCATCGATCAGAGCGGTGGCGGTCATCCAGACGTCGATCACCGTACCGTCCCTGGTCAACCGTTGCGTCGGTTGCGGCTCGATGACCTCGGCGCGGCTGAGGCGAGCAATCAAGGTCAAGGCCTCCTCGCGCAAGTCCTGCGGAATCCGCTCGCGGGTGTTCATGCCGAGCGCTTCGCTCTCAAGCCAGCCATACATCCGCACGGCAGCCGGATTCCACGCCGTGATCCGCCCGTCCAGGTCCTGCACGGTGATCGCATCCGACGCGTCCTTGGTGATCACCGCCAGCCGGCGGAGCTGCGCGTTGGCTTCCTGCAGCGATTCTTCCATGCGCTTCAGTTCGGTAATGTCGACAAAGGTGATCACCGCGCCGGCAATGACGTTCTCCAGCGTGCGATAGGGGCGGATGCGCATCAGGTACCAGCGACCCTCCGTGGTCTGCACCTGGGCATCCCGGGAACTCAGCGTATCGAGTACCGCCTGCACATCGGCGACCAGCCCGTTGTAGCCGACGAGATTGGCGACGATATGGGCGACTGGCCGGCCGACGTCGCTGGCGATCAGGTTGATGATCTGCGCGACACTCGGAGTGAAGCGCACGATGCGCAACTGGAGGTCCACAAAAACCGTGGCAATGCCGGTGCCGGCGAGCAGGTTGTTCATGTCGTTGTTGGCCTGCGACAGGTCGATCACCTTGGTCTGCAACTCGCTGTTGACCGTCGCCAACTCCTCGTTCAACGATTGCAACTCTTCCTTGGACGTTTCCAGTTCTTCATTGGCTGACTGCAATTCCTCGTTAACCGACTGCATTTCCTCGTTCGACGATCTCAGCTCCTCGTTCGCGGTCTCGAGTTCCTCCTGCATGCTCTGCAAGTA
>LBIU01000648.1 GCA_000987445.1 Candidatus Accumulibacter adiacens
TCCGGCTTGCACGCCGGAATCGTTCGCCGGGCAGGGAGCGTGCTCCCTGAATTCCCCGTCTCACCACCAGGCCAGCTCACGCCGGCCGACGAGGGGTTCAGCCCGTTTTTTCGTTTTCCAGTGCCTTGGCCGTGATGTGTTCGTACAGCCCGATCAGTTTTGCCGCCAGCTCGTGATATTGCGGATTCCGCGCGACCATCGGCTTCAGGTCCTCGGTATCGGCGAAGACGCGCTCCAGAAACGCAATGTCCATGTCGTCAAGCCTGGCGCCGCCGTCGACCTTCTCCTTCAGATCGATGGCGCGTGGCAACCGCTCGTTTTCCAGACGCTCCAGCACCATGGCCGCCACTCCCTTGTCATCCGCTTCCTGACTCATCGCTCGCTCCTTTTCCAGTGGTGGCGCCGATATGGCCACTTCAGTGCCGGATAATGCCAGCTCTGTCGACGAGAAGGCAAGCGCTGGCAGCTCCCCCGGTGGGTAGGGGTGGCCACGGCAAGGCGAGCTCAGTCCCGGGCAGCTGCCTTGCCGGCGGCCTGGATCACACGCCGTTACACAACAGGGACAGAGCGCCAACAGATAGGCGACGAGCGATTGATTAGTATTCGTCCTGTTGCTGCCGCGCTCCCCCCTCCCCCTCCCCGCGCGGCAGTGATCGTAGCACCCGGCCCGCCCAGACTCTCCCTCTGTGCGGGCCGTTCCCTTTCTGGCAAGCTGTATGGTGATCGAGCGCCCTGCCGGCGGCGACCCTGTCGCCGGAGCATGGCGCCGGACCGTGCAGGCAAGAGAAGCTGCCCCCGCTAACCTCGTGGAGTGAATGTGATGAACCGATGGACAAGCCTAGCCGCGTGCCTGCTGAGCGCGCTGCTCCTGAGCTTCGCACCGGCGCACGCCGCCGCCCGGAAAGCCGCAGCGGCAAGACTGCCGGCCGGCGTTGAAAAGCTGAATACCGTTGAAGGCATCAGCGAGTATCGCCTGGCCAACGGCCTGCGTTTCATCCTCTTTCCCGATGCCGGCAAACCGACGACCACGGTCAACCTCACCTATCTGGTCGGTTCGCGCGACGAGAATTACGGCGAGACCGGCATGGCCCACCTGCTCGAACACCTGATCTTCAAGGGATCGAAGCATTTCCCCGACCCGACCCGGGAGTTCAAGACCCGCGGATTCCGGATCAACGGCACGACCTGGCTCGACCGGACCAATTACTATGTCACTTTTCCGGCCAGCGAGGCCAACCTCAAATGGGCGATTGGCTGGAGCGCCGACGCGATGGTCAACTCCTTCATCGCCAAGAAGGATCTCGACAGCGAGATGAGCGTCGTGCGCAATGAATTCGAGATGGGGGAAAACAGTCCGAGCCGGGTGATGATGAAGCGCATGCAGTCGCTGCTCTTTGACTGGCACAACTACGGCAACAACACCATCGGTGCACGCAGCGACATCGAAAACGTCAAAATCGAGAACCTGCAGGCCTTCTACCGGAAGTTCTATCAACCCGACAACGCGGTGCTGACGGTCGCCGGCAAGTTCGACGAGCCGCAGGCGCTGAAATGGATTACCGCCAGCTTCGGCCAACTGGCCAAGCCGACCCGCCAGCTGGCCAAGCAGTGGACCGTCGAACCGACGGCCGACGGCGAACGCAGCTTCGTCGTTCGCCGCAAGGGCGAGGTGCAACTGCTGACCCTCGCCTATCGCACGCCCTCCAGCCTGCACGCCGACTCCGAAGCAGTGACCATGGCCAGCGAGATCCTCGGCGACACCCCGAATGGTCGCCTCTACCAAGCGCTGGTCCAGGCGGGTCTGGCGGCACAGGTTTTTGCCTACACCATCGACGCCCGCGAACCGGGCTTCGTGGTCTTTGGCGCGATGGTCAACAAGGGCGAATCGCTGGACCGCGTCCGCGACAAGATGATCGAAGTCATCGAAGGCGGCTTCGCCCGCCAGACAGCGACCGCCAGCGAGCTCGCCCGCGCCGTCGAACAGGCGCGTACCGCCTACGAACGCGCGCTGGCCAACCCGGAAGTCTTCGCGGTCATGCTTTCGGAGTACATCGCACTCGGTGACTGGCGGCTGTTCTTTCATGCCCGCGATCAGCTCGAGCAAATCGAGCCGGCGCAGGTCGACGCGGCGGCCGCGAAATACTTCGTACGTGACAACCGCGTGCTCGGCAGTTTCATCCCCGAGGATTCACCACAGCGCGCAGAAATCCCGCCGGCACCCACGGCGACGGAGTTGTTGGCAGACTTCAAGGGCAGCGAAAAAGGCGACGCCGGAGAAAGCTTCGAAGCTTCGCACGAGAACATCAACCAACGCTCGCGACGGCCGAGCGTCGGCGAGTTGCAGGTCGCGCTACTGCCGAAAAAGAACCGTGGCCAGACGGTCAACGTGGCCATGCGCTTCCGCTGGGGCGACGAGGACTCGCTGCGCAATCGCGACCTGGCCGGCGCACTGACCATGGCCATGCTCAGCCGCGGCAGTGGCCAGCTGAACCGCCAGCAGATCGCCGACGAATTCACCCGCCTGAAAATCCGCGGCGGCCTGACGCAGTTCGAAACCACCCGCGAGCTGCTGCCCGAAGCGCTCCGACTGGTCGCCAGCTTGCTCCGCGAACCGAGCTTCCCGGCAAGCGAATTCGACGAGCTGAAGCGGCAGACGCTGACCTCGCTGCAGGCCCAGCTCGACAATCCACAGACGCTGTCCAGCGACGCCCTGGCCGCTCACTTCAACACCTACCCGCCAGGTGACCCGCGCTACCATGCGCAACTCGCCGAGCGCATCGCACAACTGCAGGCAACGACGCTCGAGCAGGTGGTCGCCTATCACCGCGAGCTGATGGGCACGGCGCGCGGCGAAATCGCCATCGTCGGCGACTTCGACGAAGCGACGATCACCGCCGAGCTCAGGCAGCTCTTTCCCGGCTACGTCTCCCGAGCGCCGTACGCCCGCGTTGATCGCGAGTTTCGCGAGGTGACGCCGCAGCGCATCGTGATCGATACCCCGGACAAGGAAAACGCCTTCGTGCGTGCGCGCGTCGATCTGAAGCTGCGCTTCGACGACGACGA
>LBIU01000649.1 GCA_000987445.1 Candidatus Accumulibacter adiacens
CAGCGCGTCGAGAAAGGGCGTTGAAGCTTCGCATTTGTGCGCGGGCTTGAGCCTCTGTGGCGCGCTACTTCCCAGCCACTGCCAACACGGCTTCAGGATCGGTGCTGGCAATCGCCAGCAGCGTCCGCGCAGCACCACTCGCTTGCTTGCGGCCCTGTTCCCAATGTGTGGCGGACAAGGAGCTGACGGGCATTGCATCAAAGTGTTTCGGCGCAGAAGACGGCGGGGGTGACGATGCGCGCGCGACCAAGCTTGCCCAGTTGCAGCAGCCCGGCGCGGCGATCGCCGGTCACCAGGTAGTCGGCCTCGCCGGTCAAAGCCATCGCCAGCAGGAACGCGTCATTCCGATCGCTCACATCGACACCGTCCGGGAGGGGTGGCAGGACTCCCAGCACGACCGCGCGCTGCATGTTGTTCACCATTGTGCCGATGCGGTGGGCAGGCAGTATGGTCTTGAGCTTTGGGTAGCGGCTTACGCGTCGCAGTTCGTCAAGCTGCGCCGTCGATGTCACCAGATCAAACTTGGCCGCGCGCCAGGCGCGATAGATCGTGTCAGGCGGGCCGTGCGGCGAAATCAGTGCGCCGAGTAGGACATTGGTGTCCAGGATGACGCGCATCAGCGCTCACGCGCCCATTGCACCGCCTCATCGACGAGGTCGGTCAACTCAGCTTCGCTCATGTTGCCGGTGGCTGTCTTGGCTTGTTCGACGGCCCTCTCCAGGAGGTAGGCACGCACGGCTTCCTCGATGAAGCGCGACAGGTCTCCCTTGCGGCCACCGCCTTGTGCCGCGATGAACATACGCACGGACTGATCCGTGTCCGGCGACACGGCGATGTTCCAGCGGACTGAATTCATGATGCTCTCCGGTGTTTGTGTGTATAGGTGTTTATACGCCTTGTCGATAGGCCATGCAAGGCGGTGCAGTAAAGCGATCGTTTTTCAGAACTTTAATAAACTTTCTATTGCACCCCAGGAATGGACGGATAAGCAGTCCGAAATAGCGGCAAGCTGATGGCGCGCACGGTCGGGCTGCTCAGTCTGAATGATCCGATCGACACCACCAGCGCGCAGGGGCGGCTCATCATCGATCCGTTCACGTCGCTTGCCGAATTCGAGCGCGAATTGTTCCGTGAGCGCACCCTAGCCGGGCTATCAACTGCCCGCGCACGTGGCCGCGTAGGTGGGCGACCGAAGGGTCTGTCGCCACAGGCCGAAGCGACAGCAATGGCCGCCGAGGCCCTGTATCGCGAGCGACGCCTCTCCGTGGCCGCGATCGCGCAGAGACTGCATGAGTCCAAGAGCACGCTGCCCAGCTATCTGCGGCACCGCGGCGTCGAGATCGGTCCCTACGAAAAGCCCCCCCCCCGAACCCCGTCACTGCCGGTGTCGAATCGCCGGCCCGCCGCCAAACTTTCCCGAACCGGCCCTTCCCCAACGAACTTTGCGAATGCCGCCTGATCCCGGCACGACGTCTCCGGCAAGGGGATCCGCAGCAATGTAAGCAGCAAACGCACCTCGTTCGTCCTCGGTCCGGTAGAGGGGGCCACTGGCCCTGGAACAGCTGGGTTGCGACAACGGTCAGCATTGCCGAACTGTACGCCCAAGGCGCACAGCCATCCAAGTCGTCGGGCAAACAGATCGAACGTGGCGAGCGCCGCAGCCCTCGCCCACCGTCACTGCGCGGAGCGCAGCGACGTGGCAATCCAGTTCCTTGCGCTCGCTTGCTTATGCCCGCCTGCCGCAACGCTTCAGTCATGGACTCGACACGGCGGTAACAAGAGGCGCGCTTCGAGATGAGGCGAGTTGCGGGAACAGCGTGCCTTGACAACACAACCGCCCTTGATTCAACCCGTATAGAATCCGAAATGACAAATTCCATTGCACAAAAAGGGATGACTTGGTCGATGCTGCCACGCCAAGTGCCCGATCGAAACCGTGCGCAAGACGGACGGCCACGCCACCAGCCCGAAAGGCAAGACAACCGTCATGAGCGATTTTTCCCCCTCCGATCTGAAGACCATCCTGCACTCGAAGCGGGCCAACCTGTACTACCTCGAGCATTGCCGCCTACTGGTCAATGGGGGCAGGGTCGAGTTCGTTACGGACGAAGGAAAGCGCAGTCTGTACTGGAACATTCCCATTGCCAACACCACCACGGTACTGCTTGGAACCGGTACGTCGATTACCCAGGCTGCCATGCGCGAGCTTGCCAAAGCGGGGGTAATGATCGGCTTCTGCGGCGGCGGCGGGACACCTCTCTACAGCGCCAACGAAATGGATGTCGAAGTCGCCTGGCTTTGCCCGCAGAGTGAATATCGGCCAACCGAATATCTGCAGGCCTGGGTACGCTTTTGGTTTGACGATCACCTCCGTCTGGAAGCGGCCAAGGCGTTTCAGGTGGCGCGACTGGAGCGCATCGCGTCGCACTGGTGCGACAACCGGCAATACGCAGAGAGCGGCTTTCGCGTTGCACGCGACAACCTTCTTCCCGCCCTCGACAGATCGAGAGCGATGATTGCCACGGCGACCGATAGCACGGCGCTGCTGACCGAAGAAGCGAGGCTCACCAGGCGACTTTTCAAGCTCGCAGCCAATGCCGTCGACTACGGTGACTTCCTGCGCGCCAAGCGGGGCTCCGGTACGGACCCCGCCAATCGCTTCCTCGATCATGGCAACTATCTGGCGTACGGCTTGGCGGCCAGCGCCACCTGGGTGCTTGGCCTACCACATGGCTTGGCCATTCTCCACGGCAAGACCCGCCGCGGCGGCCTTGTTTTCGACGTCGCTGATCTCATCAAGGACGCAGTGGTGCTGCCACAGGCTTTCATTTCAGCGATGCGCGGCGCCGACGAGCAAACTTTTCGCCAGGCCTGCATCGACGACTTCGCGCGTACCGAAGCCCTGGATTTCATGATCG
>LBIU01000650.1 GCA_000987445.1 Candidatus Accumulibacter adiacens
TCCTCGAAGGATTCGGCTTCCATGACGTGGCACCAGTGACAGGTCGAATAGCCGATCGACAGGAATACCGGCCGGCCAAGCCGCCGGGCCTCGGCGAACGCCTCGTCACCCCAGGGAAACCAGTTCACCGGATTGTGCGCGTGCTGCAAGAGGTAGGGACTGGTTTCCAGCGCGAGCCGGTTGCTGAAGCGCGGCCGGCCATCGTCGTCGAGGTGATGCGTGCGGAGCAGGTCGCCGGGGCCACGTTGGGCAATCGCCTTGCTGAGCGTGTTCGCCAGTTCGGCCGAAAAGGGTGCGCTTCCGGGGGGCGTGCCATCAGTCATTGTCTTTCTCCAGGCGATGGGTCAGGGAGTGGGCCCTCTACGCAGCAGCCGATCCGAGAAAACGGTCAATCGAGCAGGCTGCTAGAATAGCTTGCTCGTAAGCCACGCGGCAAAGCAGACATGATCGCCACCATCAAGGAATTCTTCAACCAGTTCATCGAACCCGGCATGAGGCAGGGCGCGGCGGGTG
This sequence comes from Candidatus Accumulibacter adiacens, assembly GCA_000987445.1. GTDB lineage: Bacteria > Pseudomonadota > Gammaproteobacteria > Burkholderiales > Rhodocyclaceae > Accumulibacter > Accumulibacter adiacens. Next base: position 514 of record LBIU01000650.1, read on the forward strand.
CCGAACATGGCCTGCAGGTTGCCACGGCCGCCTTGCTGCTGGAAATGATGCGCATGAACGATCGCATCTCCGACGAAGAACAGGCGGCCATCGCCAGCGCCTTGCGCGAGCAGTTTAGGCTCGACGCCGAAGAGCTCGAAACCTTGATCGCCCTCGCCGAACAGGAAGCGCGTGGGGCCAGTGGCTACTATCAGTTCACGTCGCTGATCAACGCCAGTTGCGGAGCGGAACAGAAGGTCCGGATCATCGAATACATGTGGCAGGTGGCGCTGGCCGACGGTCATCTTGATGCCCACGAATCGCACCTGATGCGCAAGATCGCCAACCTGCTTTACGTCGGCCACGCCGACTACATCGCCGCCAAACAGCGGGCGCGCGCGGCGATGGGCGTGCCGCCGACGATGTAGGTCCGATTGCGCCCGGTATCTGCGCGGTGTCGAGCCGACCCGGCGCAGCCAACCGTCACCTGTCACTCCTCGTAGAGGTCAACCGTCATGCTCGGAACCGCCAATCCTGTCAGTCGCGCACTTCTTCTGCTTGCTGTCTGCCTCCTGCCAGTCGGCCAGGGCCTGGCTGCCGAGTTCGATCCGCAGCGCGACGTACGCGTAAGCTTCTCGACTGAAGGCACCGACAAGGGCGCCGGTTTCGTCGTCGGCAAAGTCAGCAAAGCGAGCAAGGCGGCCACGCACGACTTCTCCTGCGTCCTTCTAGAATTCGGCCTGTTCACGCGTTTCGATCAGAAGCGTCCCGGGGAGCCGTCGCAGCGTCTCGGAATGCTATCGGTGGACGTGACGGATCTTGGCTCGCAGGCGAGCGTTCCGTACCGCAAGGCGTTGCCTTTTCCGGCCGGGATCCGCCTGGAAAGGGTCAGCGCCTGCGACAGTGAGGCGGTGAAAGCGCCAGCAAAGGAGCCGGAGAAAGCCTCGGAGAAAGTGCCGGAGAAAGCGCCGGAGAAAGCGCCGGAGGAACCTGCTGGACCGCCGCAGATCGTCTCGTTCACGGTGACGCCTGATCGTGTCCTGCGCGGCGGCTCGGTGACTCTTTCCTGGGACGTACGGAATGCGGACCGCGTACGCCTGTTCGACAATTCCGGAGAGAGCGAGACCGGGAGCCTGCTTCCTGGCGGTCAGCGGGGCCGGCCGTTGTCGATGTCGGGTGAGGAGTCGCTATCGATCGACAAGGCGACCACCTTCAGGCTGCTGGCGCTGGATCGTGGCGGTCGGCGGGTGGCGGCGACGACGACGGTTCGGCTGCTCAACGCAGCGTCGGTCAGCTGCCGGATCTTCGGGAAGGTCAGCGGCACGCCGGTGCGTGCCCGCCTTTCGCCTTCCGGGCCGATGGAAACCTTCAAACTGACGCAGGTCGGGGCCTTCGTTCCCGGTGAGCGCGAAGCGAAATTCCGTACGCGGGTGGATGCGCAAGGCAATTACCGCTTTTCCCAGCTGCCGGGCAATCAGGAGTTTCGCATCGCCCCTCTGGGTGGCGGCTGGCGCTACGATCATCGCCATGAAATCGTGTCGTGCCTGGCGGGCAAGTCGTTCAGGGTAAACTTCGCCATCGAGGGCGTGCTGGCCGACTGAACCGTCGCCGTGTCTATTGAATTGAGCAGATACTCTGGCCCCTGGCGACATCGCCAAGACTGGCAGGCTGGAGTGCGCGAACCAGGAGGAAACGTTTGTGCAGAACCATGACTATGATCTCTTCGTGATCGGTGCCGGCTCGGGCGGGGTACGAGCCGCGCGCATGGCGGCCGGTTTTGGCGCCAGGGTGGCGGTTGCCGAAGACCGCTACCTCGGAGGCACCTGCGTCAACGTCGGTTGCGTGCCGAAGAAACTCTATGTCTACGCGTCGGAGTTCGGCAAGTCCTTCAAGGATGCGCGCAATTTTGGCTGGGCCAGTGAGCTCCCCGCTTTCGACTGGGCAACCCTGCGCGACAACAAGAAAGCCGAAATCGCGCGCCTCAACGGGATCTACGACAAGCTGCTGGCGGGGGCCAAGGCCGAGGTGATCCACGGCCATGCGCGCATCGTCGATGCGCATACCGTGGCCGTCGGCGAGCAGCGCTACACCACGGGCAAGATCCTGATTGCCACCGGTGGCTGGCCGCATATCCCGGACTTCCCCGGCTGCGAGCACGCCATCAGCTCCAACGAGGTTTTCGACCTGGAGAGCTTTCCCAAGCGCCTGGCCATCGTCGGCGGTGGCTATATCGCCGTGGAATTCGCCGGCATTTTCAACGGCCTGGGTGCACGCGTCACCCAGTTGTACCGCGGGCCGCTGTTTCTGCGCGGCTTTGATGCCGATATCCGCGCCCATGCTGCCCAGGAGATCGCCCAGACCGGCGTAGACCTGCGCTTCGAAGTCAATGTCGAGTCCATCATCCCGGGGCCAGAGGGCCTCAAGCTCAGCCTGAGTGACGATACGGCCATCGAAGTCGACGCCGTGCTCTACGCGACCGGGCGCAAGGCGAATCTGCAGGACCTGGGCCTGGAGAGCGTGAACCTGGTCCTCAACGACGATGGCACGATCGCGGTCGACGAGCAGTTCCGCAGCTCGGAGCCGAGCATTTTCGCGCTGGGGGATGTGACCGGCGGCATGGAGCTGACTCCGGTCGCGCTGGCCGAAGGCATGTCGTTCGCCCGACGCCAGTTTGGCGGGCTGGACAACAGCGTGGATTACGACTTCATCCCGACGGCGGTGTTCTGCCAGCCGAATATCGGCACGGTCGGTTTTACCGAAGAGGAGGCGCGTGCCCGGTTCGGCCACATCCGCCTCTTCAAGTCCACCTTCAAGCCGATGAAACACACCATCAGCGGGCGGGAGGAAAGGACTTTCATGAAGCTGATCGTCGACAAGGCCAGCGACCGCGTCGTCGGCGCGCACATGATGGGCCCGGATGCGGGCGAGATCATGCAGGGAATCGCCATTGCCATGCGCGCGGGGGCCACCAAAGCCGTCTTCGATACGACGATCGGCATCCATCCCACGGCTGCCGAGGAATTCGTCACCATGCGCGATGCCTGGCGCGACGACTGAGCGTGCCAGAGCCAGTTCCGTTCTCGCCAAGCGTGCCTGTTCGATGCCCTGCAAATCGGTTTGTCGAACCCGGATATCCCCGGATATGGCCTACAATAATTTCAGAGTGACCCGCAACAACCACCGATTGTCCAACTCAACGAAGGAGAAACAAAATGTCGCATGATGTCCCGAGCGTTGTTTTCAAGACCCGTGTCCGCAATGATGCCCTGGGTGGGGAGAACCCGTTCGAGTGGAAAGACCTGACCAGCGACGAGATCTTCAAAGGCAAGAACGTCGTCGTCTTTTCACTGCCCGGTGCATTCACGCCGACCTGCTCGACCTCGCATCTGCCGCGCTATGAAGCGCTCTATGACGAGTTCAAGGCGCAGGGCGTCGATGCCATCGTCTGCATATCGGTCAATGACGCCTTCGT
>LBIU01000071.1 GCA_000987445.1 Candidatus Accumulibacter adiacens
CCGTGCAAGGCCGCCGGCGTGTCGAGAACCACATGGGTGGTGCCCTTCGGCGGCTTGGCGGTCTTCCCCGGCTCGATTTCCCAACAGCTGATCTCCGGCAGCGCGCGCGGGCGCATGCGCAGCCACTCCCTCGACGATTGCTGACGATCGACATCGCCGAGCATCACCTGATGGCCGCTACGCGCAAGGTGGCCGGCCAGATTGATCGCCAGCGTTGATTTCCCGGAACCACCCTTTGGATTGGCAATCAGGAAGGATTTCATTCTTTTTTGTCCTCGTCAGGGGTCGTTTCGAGCCGCTGAAGCGGCTCATGAATCAGCTTGATGGGCGCACGCAGATCCGCCATCACGGCAGGAGAATGGTCGACCCGGTGTGCTTGCGTGCCGCCAGATCGCGATGCGCCTGGGCGGCTTCGGCGAGGGCATAGCTCTGGTTGACCTCGATCTTGACCTTGCCCGAGCCGACCATCTCGAACAGCTCGCCGGCCAGCTCGGCCAGCTCGGCGCGCTTGGCGATGTAGTGCATCAAAGTCGGCCGGGTCAGGAACAACGAGCCCTTCTGCGACAGCAGCAGCGGGTCCAGGGGCGGCACCGGCCCCGAGGCATTGCCCAGACAGACCATCATCCCGCGCGTTTGCAGGCTGTCCAGCGAAGCGGCAAAGGTGTCCTTGCCGACCCCGTCATAGACCACCGCCACGCCTTCGCCGCGGGTGATCTCGCGAACCCTTGGCGCCACCTCCTCGCGGGTGTAGTCGATCACGTGATCGCAGCCGTGGGCGGTCGCCAGCGCCGCCTTGGCCCGGTTCGAAACCGTACCGATCACCGTCGCGCCCAAGGCTTTGGCCCACTGGCAGGCGATCAGACCGACGCCGCCGGCAGCGGCGTGGATCAGGACGTTTTCGCCGGCCTGCACGCGGTAGGTACGACGCAGCAGATAGGCGCTGGTCAGGCCCTGCAGCATCATCGCCGCGGCCGTGCGAAAACTGATCGCCTCGGGCAGTTTCAGCAGCCGGTCGGCGGGCAGGCAACGCGCCTGGCTGTACGCACCCACGGGCCCGCCGGCGTAGGCCACGCGATCGCCGGCGCACAGCTCGGTGACGCCTTCACCGACGGCTTCAACGACCCCGGCGCCTTCCAGACCGAGGCCGCTGGGCAGCGGCAGCGGATAGAGTCCGCTGCGATGGTAGATGTCGATGAAGTTGAGCCCGACCGCTTCGTGGCGCACGCGCGCCTCGCCGGCGGCCGGTTCGCCGACCGGCACTTCTTCCCAGGACATCGCTTCCGGCCCACCGGTCTGATGGATACGAATGGCAAAAGGCATGGCGAGCTCCCGTCTTGGTTAGGCCTGACAGTCTAGTGCGGCGCCTGCTTTTTGAGCAAGCGCAAAAAAAGCCTGTCCAGGCTGCCACTTGCCCCGTGAAGCAACAGGCGCTCCACAGACTTATCCACACAAGTCGTGCGTAACTACAAAATCGGCGCCGTAACGGCCACGGCTGACGCGCGAACTGTGGATAAGCGGCGGCAGCTCAGGCGGGCGTCAGCTTGGCGTACTCCAGCGCCAGCCACTTCATGCCGCCGGAACCGAAATTGACCTGTACGCGCGCCTCCGGCCCGCCCCCTTCGGTGGACACGATGACGCCGACGCCGAAGCGGGCGTGGCGAACGTTTTGACCGATGCGCAAACCGTTGGCGGCAGCCGGCTGCTGCCAGGCAGCGCCCGCAGCAGGGCGCGGCGGCGCCATCGCGGTCTGGCTGCTGGCAAGGCCACGGTTGATCTTGCGCAGCAGTTCCACCGGCAATTCCTCAAGGAAACTCGATGGCAGACAGTAACGCGTCTGTCCATGCAACATGCGCGTCTGCGCGTGCGTCAGGTAGAGGCGTTTGCGCGCCCGTGTCACCGCCACGTACATCAGCCGACGCTCCTCTTCGAGGCCCTCGCGCTCCTGCGCCGCGTTCTCGTGCGGAAACAGGCCTTGCTCGAGGCCGGTAATGAACACGATGTCGAATTCGAGGCCCTTGGCCGCATGCACGGTCATCAACTGGATGGCCTCCTGCCCCTCCCCGGCCTGGTGCTCACCCGCTTCGAGCGAGGCGTGTGCGAGGAACGACGCCAGCGGACCGCCATCGGGCACGGCGTCCTCGCCGTCGACCAGCGGCGCGCCATCGTCCTGCAGGAAGCTGCTCGCGGCGTTGATCAGTTCGTCGAGGTTCTCGAGCCGATCCTGGCCCTCCTTCTCGGCGAGATAGTGCTGGCGCAGGCCACTGCGCTCGATGAGCTGGTCGATCACCTCAGGCAAGGGGAGATCCCGGGTCTCGCTGCGCAGGCCCTCGATCAGGGCGATGAACCTGGCCACCGCGCTAGCGGGCTTGCCGGCCAGACTGGCGGCGGCGTTGTAAAGACTGGAGTTGGTCTGCCGGGCGGCTTCCTGCAGCGCCTCGATGCTGCGCCCGCCGATCCCGCGCGTCGGGAAATTGACCACCCGCGCGAAAGCCGTATCGTCGTCGGGATTGGCCAGCAGGCGCAGATAGGCGAGCGCATGCTTGATCTCCTGGCGATCGAAGAAGCGCAGGCCGCCATGCACCCGATAGGCCAGGCCCTGCTTGAACAGCTGGTGCTCGAGCACCCGCGACTGCGCATTCGAGCGATAAAGGAGCGCGACCTGCTGGCGCGAGAAGCCGTCGCGGACCAGCTCGCCGATCTCCTCGACGATGAAGCCCGCCTCGGCGATGTCCGAATAGCCCTCGAAGACACGGATCGGTTCGCCGGCACCGGCTTCGGTCCACAGGTTCTTCCCCAGACGGCCGCGGTTCTGTTTGATCAGCGCATTGGCGGCATCGAGGATATTGCCGTGCGAGCGATAGTTCTGTTCGAGGCGAATCACCTCCGGCAACGCGAACTCGCGCTGCAGGTCGTGCATGTTGCCGATCTCGGCCCCACGAAAAGCGTAGATCGACTGATCATCGTCACCGACCGCGAACAGGCAGGCGCCGGCGCTCTCCGACTTGACGCTGCCGCGTCCGGCGAGCAGTTTGAGCCAAGCGTACTGGAGGCGGTTGGTATCCTGGAATTCGTCGACCAGAATATGCCGGAAGCGCGCCTGATAGTGCTGACAGAGCGGCTCGTTGCGTTGCAGAAGCTCGTAGGAACGCAGCAGCAGCTCGGCGAAATCGACCACCCCTTCGCGCTGACACTGGCCTTCGTACTCGGCATAGAGCTCGACGCGGCGGCTGGTATAGGCGTCGTAGGCCTCGGCCTGCGCGGCGCGAATCCCCTGTTCCTTGTGCGCGTTGATGAAGTGCATCAGCTCGCGCGGCGGATACTTCTCGTCGTCGATGTTGAGA
>LBIU01000651.1 GCA_000987445.1 Candidatus Accumulibacter adiacens
CGGGTTGATTGCACCGAGAATCGCCATTACTTCAGCTCCGCCAGCAGTTGGTCGATTTGCTCCGGATTCATCCAGCTGCACATCCGACGATTATTGACGATCATCACCGGCGCGTCGCCGCAAGCGCCCATGCACTCGCCTTCCTTGAGCGTGATCAGGCCGTCCGGCGTCGTTTCGTTGTAGCCGATACCCAGCTTGTTCTTGAGGTACTCGCCGGCATCGACGCCGCCAGTGAGCATGCACGGCAAATTGGTGCACACCGAGACCTTGTACTTGCCGACCGGTTTCAGGTCGTACATGTTGTAGAAAGTGGCCACTTCATAGGCGGCGACCGGCGCCATGCCGAGATAGCCCGCCACGCACTCGATCGCTTCACTGGACAACCAGCCCTGCTGTTCCTGGGCAATGGCCAGAGCAGCCATTACCGCCGACTGCTTCTGGTCCGCCGGGTACTTGGCTATTTCGCGGTCAATTCTCTTGAGGGATTCTGAAGTCAGCATCAGCGGTCGATCTCGCCAAAAACAACGTCCTGCGAACCGATGATCGTCACCACATCGGCCAGCATGTGACCACGCGCCATCTCGTCCATTGCCGACAGATGCACGTAGCCGGGAGCACGTATCTTCAAGCGGTATGGCTTGTTCGCCCCGTCAGAAATGATGTAGATGCCGAACTCTCCCTTGGGATGCTCGACTGCCGAGTAGGCCTCGCCTTCCGGCACGTGCATGCCTTCCGTACACAGCTTGAAGTGGTGAATCAGCTCTTCCATGTTGGTCTTCATGGCTTCGCGATCGGGCGGCGCAACCTTGTGATTGTCGGACATCACCGGGCCCGGGTTCTTCTGCAGCCAGTCGATGCACTGCTTGAGAATGCGATTCGACTGGCGCATCTCTTCCATGCGCACCAGGTACCGATCGTAGGAGTCGCCGGTCTTGCCGACCGGAATGTCGAAGTCCACCCGATCATAGACTTCGTAAGGCTGCTTCTTGCGCAGATCCCAGGCAATCCCCGAGCCGCGCAGCATCGGGCCGGTAAAACCACGCTGCAGGGCGCGCTCAGGCGTCACGATGGCCACATCGACCAGACGCTGCTTCCAGATCCGGTTGTCGGTGAGCAGCGTTTCGTACTCATCGAGCAATTTCGGAAAGCGGCTGGCGAAATCGTCGAGGAAGTCGAGCAACGAACCACTGCGCGCTTCGTTGAACGGCCTGATCTGCGCGGCACTCTTCCACTTCGACTCTTGGTAGTTCGCCATGCGATCGGGCAAATCGCGGTAGACGCCGCCCGGCCGGTAGTAGGCCGCGTGCATGCGCGCACCGGAAACCGCCTCGTAGGCATCGACCAGGTCTTCGCGCTCACGAAAGGCGTAGAGCACCATGGTCATCGCGCCGACGTCCAGACCATGGCAACCGATCCACAGCAGGTGATTCAGGATGCGCGTGATTTCGTCGAACATCACCCGGATATACTGCGCCCGGATCGGCACCTCGACCTGCAGAAGGCGCTCGATGGCCATGCAGTAAGCGTGCTCGTTGCACATCATCGACATGTAGTCGAGACGGTCCATGTACGGTACCGACTGAACCCAGGTCTTTGTTTCGGCAAGCTTCTCGGTGGCCCGATGGAGAAGGCCGATATGCGGATCGGCACGCATGACGACTTCGCCGTCAAGCTCCAGAACCATCCGCAGCACGCCGTGCGCGGCCGGGTGCTGCGGCCCGAAGTTGAGAGTAAAGTTGCGCAGTTCAGGCATTTTCGGCGTTCCCGTAGGTCGCTTCGCGAACGATCCGCGGCGTTATCTCACGCGGCTCGATGGTCACCGGTTGATAGATCACGCGCTGCTGCTCGGGGTCGTAGCGCATTTCGACGTAGCCGGAAATCGGAAAATCCTTGCGGAACGGATGCCCGATGAAACCGTAGTCGGTAAGAATCCTGCGCAGGTCGTCATGCCCCGGGAAAACGATGCCGAAGAGATCGAAGGCTTCGCGCTCGAACCAGTTGACGCT